>PEQL01000008.1 GCA_002786175.1 Parachlamydia sp. | reverse complement strand
GCTCTTCGATTCCCTTTCCCCTTCTTTTTTGGTTTTCCACTTCATCCAGGCAAATCTGTTTCATGATTTTAATCATTTCGCTATTTGTTCTTTTGGGAACAGCTTGCTGCGGGAAGGAATGATTTGTAATCCATAGGGAAGCGTTTTTTTTCCCCATGTAGTAGGTGCGGTTATTGTCTACGAATTTAATAATGCCGGAACCTATACCCAATTTTGCGGCTATAATGCGAATATAAGCATTTATGGGTGAGTATATCTGGATTCGATTCTCAGCTTTATTCTCTTCAAAGGGGCTGAGTCCGACTGTATCTCTTCCAAATTTAATGATTTGCGACATAGATTAACTACCTTTGTATGAAAAGTTCTGGAGCTATATGACGAGCAGCTCTCTCTATATTAATAAAATTTCTTACGGTTTGATCCCCATGAATCCACGCACTTAATAAGTAATTTAAACCGATTTGATGGTCTCCCTTATCAAAAAACATTAAACCTACCCATGCTTTTGAAAGTCGGTCGCCTTGGTTCATGGCTTTTACAAAAGAATCGAAGGCATTTTTTGCGGAAACTGGTGTACCAACTCCTTTAAGGAACATGATTGCAGTTAAGTATTGTGCGCTTCGATCATTTTTTATAGCAGCTTTATGAAGCCATTTGAAGGCGCGATCGCTGGATTGCTTAATTCCGATGCCATCTTGATAAAGGATGCCAAGAGTGCGAAGTGCAGCTGGAGAGGGGTTTTTGAGATGTGCAGCTTTAAAATGCCAATGAAAAGCTTTGGCCTCTTCAATGGTTGTTCCAATTCCTTTAAGATACAAAAGTCCCAACAGCTCATAAGCGCGTTTGTATTTGTGATCAGCTGCCCTTTTGATCCATCTAAAAGCTTCCGCAGGGGATTGTTTTATTGGATTTCTTCCTCTCAAATAAACATTTCCTAAGATAAACTCGGCTTTGGAAAATCCTTGTTCCGCAGACTGCTGTAAAAGTGAAACCCCTTCGGCAATTTGAGCAGGGCTTGCATTCGGATCATTCAAAAGGAATCCCGAAAGCAAGTATTGTCCTTTGCAGTTGCCTTGAGCTGCTGATTTTCGGGCATATTCTATTGCCTTCGCAGAAGATTCTTTTGTTCCAATGCCGTGCCAATAGAGTTTACTAAGCTTAGCTTGCGCTGGGGCATCGTTTTGCTGGGCAGCATCAAAAGTTTGCTCAAAGTTAATTTCTTCAGGGAGTTTTGCTGGTGGAGGTGTTGGAGGTGGAGGTGTTGGAGGAGGAGGAGGAGGAGGTAGTGGTGTTGGAGGAGGAGGAGGTGGTGGTGTTGGAGGAGGTGGAGGTAGTGGTGGTGTGGGAGTTTTAGGAGGCTTAGAAAGGGCTTTAGGAGGAGGTTTTTGAGCACAAATAAGTCTAAGCATGTCGCGAAGAGCTTGACTGCTTTTTTTGTCGAGTTTTGCATCTTTTTGGTGTGTAGTAATCCAATTAATTAACTGTGGTTTATTTAAATGGATCTTATTTTTTTCTAGATCTTGAATTTTAACGGTTCCAGATCCAATTTTGAAGAGATTAGAAAATAGATTAAGGAAAAAAGCTTGAAACTTAGAATGGATTTTGATGCGATTATTCGGAATATCCTGATCATAGGGTTTGAATCCCACGGAATTATGACTAAATCTAATCAAAGGAAACATATAAAACCTTGATGTGTAAAAATTAATTAATAATAATTATATTATGATTTAGTTTAAAAATCAACTTTCATTATGGTTTTTTTGAAAGATCTAATTAAATTTATAGTAAATTGAATCTAAAATTTGCTTGGAGGAATCACAGAGACAATTGACGGCTTAAAGCGCTAGATAAGATTTCTATACACAATGGAATTAATAATCGTTAGTTCAGTAAAAAACAGTTGATCTCGGCACCTGCAAAGCAAGTGTCAAATGAGCCTATGAGCTCAATTTCAAGCACTCCTGTGTGTTTGAATAGGAGCTGCTGCGACGTGAGTTCAATTGCGAATGTGCAGTTCGCAAGCAGGAACTGCACGCAGTTATGATTAGGCAATGACGGGTTGTTTGGTGGCTCCAAGAATAGGTTCTGGAACGAGTTCCGTCTGAGTTAGTTCATTAAACTGTTTTCCTAACGAACGAGTTGCCGAAATCCAAAGCACAATCACGCTAAGCAAGATAGCAGCGACGTAGGGAGCGCTGCCACTAAATGACCCAAACAGCACCAATAAGCTTTGATGGATGAGTGAGCCGCCTGATTTACCAAGCCGTGAACCCACACCATCGATAGCTGCTTTTCCTTTAAGTTTGAGTTCAGGATCTAAAGGAATAAACGCCATCTCTTTGGTTGCATCGAAAACAGAAAACTTGGCGGCTTTACTTAGACAGTTTTGGGCAAATCCAAAACACACAGAGAAGGCTAGCGGTGTGAAGCCAGTTAAAGTTAAGGCTATTCCTGCGAGATGATCTTGAAATAGAAGGAAAGAGAAGAATCCGCCGCATGTAATGGCCATGACTATTGGGGTGATTAAGGCCGTTTTTGTCCAACCTAAGCGGTTAATCACATGCGCTGTAAAGAAGGCCATGAAGGTAGAGACCACTCCGATAATGGAGGCTAGGTTATTCATGTATACATTAAAATCAGCTGGTGAAGGGTAGAGTTCCTTGACTTGATCTTTCCAAACAACTTCAATTAGATTGATGACGAGGTTGTAAGAAACCACGATGATTGCAATGTAGAGTAAGTATTTAGATTTGGAGAGGTAGGCAAAGCTTTCTTTTACAGAAAGTTTCTTTTTCTTTTTAAGAGATTTAGGAGCTGTGTGAAGGGGGGCAAACGTTTTATCCGTTAAGACATTTTTATTCATCCAGCGAAAGACTAGCATCGATCCTATCCCCGAAACAATAATGGCCAAAACCAAAATCATCATACTCTGTTCCCATGGATCATTTCCGAAGGGTAGATTCGGATTGAATCCTTCCACCCTAGAGATGTAGATGGCGGCTTGTCCAGCAACAATGGAAGAGAGGTTTGAACCAACGCTTAATACTCCGTAAAAACGGCGCGCTTCTTCAATTTTAGTAATTTCATTTGCGAATCCCCAAAAAAGCACTGAGAAAATAATGTTGCTCCACATTTCTGAAATGACATAGAAGGCAGTGAATGACCAGTAGCGGAACATCGAAATCAAACCCCGGAATCCTGTAGGAAGGTATCCTTCTACTAAATCAGCTGCTTGGTGGAGATGTAAAGTATCGCGTTGAGGATAAATAATGAAGGCGAAGACCGCATAGAAAACTAAGAAAGAAGTCATGATAATGTAGAAGACTTGTTCGTGGCTGTAGCGATCGGCTAGCTTTGTGAAGAAGTATGTGATAAGAACAGCTATGGGGAGCATGACCCATACTTTAATGAACGGAATGACTTCCGCCCCAGATGCAGTGACGACCACAGCATCTTTCATATTTCGTAAAACCGTATAGTTGAAGCAAATTAAGAAGAGCATCAACAGAAGGGGCACGATTTTTTTTAATTCATGAGAATGAATTGGCCATAGGAAGCCTCGAATAGGTCCGAATTCTGAAACTAAAGGTTGAGTCATTGAAACTCCTTTATTTATCAACTATCTTACTACAAAAGTGATAAAAAAACAATTAAATTAAATAATTTAGTTGTTTCCGTGGTCGTTTGTTTAAAAAAGCAAAAACGACTTTTTAAAGGAAAACAGGGTTTTTCAATAAAAAATCGTTTTATTAACTAACCTGAACTCTGGGTTTATCTCCTTGTTCAGGTTAAACCAATGCCAGGTTTAAACAGCTTCTTCTATCAAGCGTGGTTTGATAGAAACAATTTCGCTATGTGAGGGAACAAATTTTGGACTCGGTGAAGTGAGTTCATTAAATTGTTTACCTAAGTAGCGAGTTGCGTACATCCAGATTGCAATAACGGCAAATAAAAATCCAGCAACATATGGAGCGCTTGCCATAATTGTTGAACAAGTCACTAATAAGCTTTGATGAATGAGGGAACCGCCTGATTTGCCTAGGCGTGAACACACTCCGTCAATAGCTGCTTTGCCTTTTAGTTTGCTTTTCAAGTCTAACGGAACAAAAGCCATTTCTTTGGTGGAATCAAAGACCGTATACTTTGCACCTCGGCACAAGATGTTTTGTGCAGAGCCGAAAAATACAACGATAGCTAGGGGGGTTGTGCCTAATGTCATGTTGACGATCGTTGAAAGAGAGTCTCTAAAGAAGAAGAATGAAAAGAAGCCCACGCTTGTCAAGAGCAGGATCATGGGAGTTAGCATCGCCGTAAAAGTCCAGCCGCATTTGCGGATCAGATTGCCTGAAATAAAAATGGCTGTAAAAGTAGCGACAATGCCTGTAATCGTTGAAACCTGATTCATATACATGTTGAATTGGATAGGATCAGGATAGAGTTCGCGCAATTGATGTTTCCAGATCACTTCAACTAAGTTAATGACAAGGTTGTAGGTAACGGTAATCACAGCGATACACAGCATGTATTTAGAGCGCAGCAGGTAGCCAAAAGTTTCGCGGATTGACAGCCTTTCTTTGGTGGCTTCTTGTTCTGCAGATTCTTTGTTGTAATATCTAGGGAGAGCTAGCACTTTATTCAGCCAGCGAAATAATAACATGGCGATAATGCCGACGATAATGACCAATGAAACAAGCAACACTAAAGTCTGTCCCCAAGCATCTTCACCAAAGGGAAGGTGAGGATTGTACACTTTTTGGCATAAAAATACCGAGGCTTGCCCGGCGAAAACGCCAGAAAGATTTGCGCCAATCCCGAAAATCCCGTACAAACGTTTAGCTTCTCCAAGACGTGTAATTTGGTTGGCGTATCCCCAAAACAGCATGGATAAGACGATATTGCTCCACAATTCCGACATGACATAAAAGGTTGTCAACGTCCAATTCCGAAACATGGAGATGAAACCCCCGCATCCGAGCGGCAAGATTTTTTGTAAATGATTGGCGGTATCATGGGGGTGAAGGAGTTCGCGGTTTGGATAGAGGAAAAAAGTAAAAAGGAAGAAAAAGACTAAGAAAGTAGATACCATTACATAGAAAACTTTTTCTTGAGTTAGCCTGTTAGATAAGCGAGTGAAAAAGAATGTCATCAGCAAGGCTCCCGGTAGAAGCACCCATACTTTAATGAAGGGGATGACTTCAGCTCCTGAGGATTTGGCTGTGACTACCAGGGTGTCTTTCATGGTGCGAAGCACGTTGTAGTCAAAAGTAATACAAAAGAAAATAAGCAATAGAGGGATGAGTTTTCTGAGCTCATCGCGGTGAACGGGCCAAAGAATTGCCCGCCATTTACTAAATACAGGATTTCCGGAAGCGGAATTTTCCACGCAAGACCCTTATGTTAAAAAAAAATGGGAGTTGTTTTCTTGTAAAAAAAGCAATTTGAGACAGCAGTCTATTTATAAACGGCTGAAATAATAAACAAAAATATAAATGGGAGTACTGAATGAAGCGGAGGGAAGAGAAGTTATAGAGCTGTGTATACATAGAGTACTAAAAGTCCTTAGTTACAAGCTTAATGCTTACTTGGACATCGAATATAGTTACTTAATGCATTATTTGCAATTTCTAACTCACTAATTCTAATAAAAATCACTATCTATACTGGCGCTTTTATCTCATCACCTTCGACAGGGATTGAGGAGCTATTTGCCTGGCGCAAAGCTTCGATACCAGGTAATGTGCCGTATTCAATATACTCTAAAGAAGCCCCTCCGCCGGTCGAAAGATGCGTAATATGCGCGCTAAGATGACTTTTTTGGAGTGCCGCCACCGAGTCTCCGCCCCCGACAATGGTGGTAGCATGAGAATTGGCAACTGCTTGGGCAATGGCATCGGTTCCTTGGGCAAAGGCCTCGACTTCAAAAACTCCAAGAGGCCCATTCCAAAGAATAGTGGCAGCGTTATTTAAGATAGAGGTAAATGCTTCAATGGTTTTAGGGCCTATGTCGACGCCTTCTGAACCGTCTGGAATCCCTGCTGAAATGGAAATAGTCTTAGCATAAGAAGGTTTTGCTGCGGAATCAGTGACGACAACATCTACAGGAAGGACTAAGCGAATATTTTGTTTTTTAGCTAGGGCTAGGATAGCCTGAGCTTTGCTTAAGAATTCATCTTCATGAATCGACTGTCCAATTGGAATACCCTGAGCTTTGAAAAAAGTGTAGGCCATTCCGCCGCCAATTAAAAGTGCGTCGACTTTTTTGAGTAAGCTTTCCAAAACCCCAATTTTAGTAGAGATTTTGGCCCCACCTACAATTGCATAAAAAGGACGCTTGGGATTAAGCAGCGCTTCTCCTAAAAAACGCACTTCTTTTGTGAGTAAAAAGCCAGCAGCCGCTTTACCTGGGAAGTAGCGCGCAATTTCTGTGGTAGAGGCATGGGCACGATGAGCAGTACCAAATGCATCATTAATATAAATTTCCCCCAAAGCCGCCAATTTTTTAACGAAGGCGGGATCTTTTTCGGGATGTTCTTCCCCCTCATGAAAGCGCAGATTTTCTAATAATAAAATTTCACCAGGCTTAAGAGAACGAGCAAGCTCCTCCACGGCAGGCCCTATGCAGTCAGGAGCCATGCAGACGGGTTTGCCTATGAGAGTCGCGAGACGTTTTGCGCAAGGATCCAGAGAGTATTCAGGAGAGGCTTTGCCTTTTGGACGACCTAAATGGCTCATCAAAATGACAGATCCGCCTTGATCTAGAATATATTGAATAGAGGGAAGAGAAGCTTTAATGCGTGAATCATCAGTGATGGTGCCCTCTTGATCCAGCGGGACATTAAAATCGACGCGCAGCAAAACCTTTTTGCCTTTGAGGGGGATTTGATTAATGGATAGAATAGGTTTCATAAATTTCCTCTGCGCAAAAAATCGGTTATGTGCTATCTGGTTTTTAACTTAGAAGCAATCTCATAGTCAAGGAAATAGTTTAATGGATGAGAACAAAATCCCTTTAGTAAGCAGTATGCGCCAGAACTATCGACGCGGGCGTTTAAGGCGGGAAGATTTGATGGATTCACCTGTTGCTCAATTCACTGCCTGGCTGAACGAAGCCGTAGCCGCACAGGTGCTAGAACCAAATGCCATGGCTTTGGCCACCGCATCAGCTCAAGGCCGACCTTCATGCCGCACGGTCTTATTAAAACAATATAGCGAGCAGGGTTTTTTATTTTTTACGAATCTGAAGAGCCGTAAAGC
Source organism: Parachlamydia sp. (assembly GCA_002786175.1). Lineage (GTDB taxonomy): Bacteria > Chlamydiota > Chlamydiia > Chlamydiales > Parachlamydiaceae > Parachlamydia. Next base: position 112,833 of record PEQL01000008.1, on the reverse strand, counting down.
GGATGAACTAAAGGAAAATCCCTATGCCATGGCCGTGTTTTTTTGGGATGTCCTTGAAAGACAGGTTAGTATCGAGGGAAAAGTCGAAAGAGTTTCTGACGCAGAAGCCGACACCTATTTTACGACGCGGCCCCGAGCCAGTCAGATAGCCAGCTGGGCCTCACCGCAAGGGAACATTCTTCCTTCTCGAGAAATACTCGATCAGGCTTTTAATCAGGCTGCCCTCCATTACCAAGATCAACCCATTCCCCGCCCTCCTTTTTGGGGCGGCTATCGGTTAATTCCAAATCGCTTTGAATTTTGGCAAGGCGGGCTGGATCGGTTGCATGATCGTTTTCAGTATCTCCTGGACAATCAAAATGCATGGGAAATCGAACGTGTGGCCCCTTGATCCTAATCCCCTACTTGTCGATCCCTAGACAATCATTTGATTGAAGCAATTGTTCTAAAAGCTCCTTACAGGGGAAATAAATCCTGTCATTTGGTGTGGGCCATTTTAAAGTCTCTTCAAGATAGAGGGTTGCTATTACTAGATGCCTGTCTCCGAGATCTGCATCTGTTCTAGGCACGCTTGCTATAAAATTCTTATAAGCATTCTCAAAATGAAGAAGCTCTTGTGCCTGCGCCTCCGGATTCAGTTTCTGCATATCATTTAAGAGCTCTTTCATGTATATCACCAGTTTTTCATAGAGGCTTCTGCGCTGAGTCGATTTAACGTGTTTTAGAAGACCTAAGCTTTTCCGAATCGAAAGGATGATGAGAGACCTTCTTTCAATGAGGCTAAGGTTTGAGGGCGTGTTTAATAGAAAATGCACAAATTCTTGACTGGGTTGAGATTTATTCGAGAGGGTTGAGTAAGTAAATGCGCTGAGCAGGATTTTTTCCCAGAATTTTCCTTGATTTGGTGTTTTGACAGGCTCTGACTCCACCGCGGTTTCGAGGAAAGCTTTTACCTGTAAAAGGGTTTTTTTGGTGATTTCAAGATCGCACTTAAAAGGAGATTTGGTCATTGTCGATCGAAACTTTTGAATAAAGCAAGTCTGTAAAAGCGTGACATAGCCTTCTTGGGAAATAAAATTGCGGATGTTCCTGTGTGCCACACACGTTTGAAAAAGATTTAAAGTTTCAAGGTTAGAACGGATTAATCCTCTTAAAATACTGATAAGAACAGATTCTTTGTGAAAATGTTTAGGGACACATCGGTCTAATTCTAATAATAGGTACTTGCCGCCCAATTTAAAAAACTCGGAAGGCACCAGGCAATTGTTCTTTTGACATGCTCTTAAAAGCCGTGTCACTGCCTGCGCGATGAGGATATAGTTTATGCGGGGGCGGCCTGTCCAGACAGCCTGCAGATCACTTGTGTAATCGTTAAGGGTGGTGATCAAAAAGGGAAGCCGCGAAATCTCTAAGGGTAGATCTGCGTCATTGAGGCTATTGATGAATTTGGAATGTAAAAGATGCAAATCTTTGCGGCTTATCTTGCTGAGCAAGGCTCGTAGTTGCATAAGGCATTCTGGATAGGAGCTGCTGCCTTTAGAATGGATGCATAATTCAATAAAAGATATCGAAAGCGAAGGTTGGTCATGCAATACTGCAAGCAGCTGACCTAAATTCGCTAACAAGGGGGCACCAGCAACGAAATTTTGCGCTTTAAATAAAGCGAATGCTTGTTCCAGGGTTTCTTTTAGAGAAATTAAAATCTCTTTTCCAGGGGTGCCTGCTTTCATACGTGCAAAGCAGCCTTCGAAAAGCTTAACGACCAAGGGGAGCTGTTCGAATTCAATCGCTAGCCTCGTTATTTTTAAAGCAGAAGCGATATGCTTACCTTTAAACAAAAACGAGAGACTTTCTTTCTTCCCTAGAATTTCAAGCATGTGCTTTTGCAACTGCTGATGCTGGAGTAAGTTTCTTCGTTTCTTTGTAGGGATGAGGAAGCAAGTGATTGTATTGATCCAAACGTTCAAATTTTCATGCGGCGAGACATCTAACAAAATCAAAATTTTTGCAAGGTTATTTAAATTTGGGGGTACATGTGTGAGATAACTCTGGACAACCTCTTGGAAGGAAGGAGCTTCACTGAATGCTGATTCCGGGGTATTTGGGTTGGCAGGCGAGGAAAATAAAGACTTAAAAGCCTTTTCTGGCAGAAAATCCCCAAGCATCACTGCCAGTTCGGCTAACTTTTGCATTAAAGCAGGCGAAATAGGAATCTGTAAAAGACTCTTGAGTTTTGCACGCGCCGCGGTGAAATTTTGATTTAAGATAAGGGTTTCAAGCGCTGCGATCTCTTGAATCTGAAAATCCAGATGATCTTGGTTTTCTATTTTTACAAGGCTTAAAATTTGCGCGGCTTCCTGGATTTTTTGACATTCGCAGGATTCTTTTACTAGGTCTGCAATCAATCTGGAAAGTTCCGGGTCATTTTGTTTTATGGCAGTTCCATCCTTCAACAATTCGATTAATCCCACAGTGCAATTTGAAAGAGCCGTTTTAAGCAGCGATCTGCAAAGCAAAGTAAAGCAAGGGATAAAAAATAGCGTCGGCAGTTCGGGCGCACGATTATTTTTTTGCATAAGCATTAGGAGAAATTGTAAAGAAGCTTGGGGCGCTTCTAAGCCCAGCTTCTCCAGTAAGCATATCCCAAATGGGATTTCAGGGGTATGCAAACAGTCGTAAAGCGCCCCTTCTTTTTCAACCAGGTTTTGTGCTTGCAATGCTTTTCTAAGGCCGTGAACTTCTTCCGGTAACTCATGTTTAATAAGCCCTAGCATTATGTCAAAGCCCATTGAGATAAAGGCATTAGGACATCCATACGTCAGGGGTTCACTTAAGAGTGTGCTTAGAATTTCATAACGGCGTTTAAAGTTTGCATTGGAGGCGTGAGTTGCCCAAAAAGCCATGTAATAAGGGACAAATTCCGTTCGAGAATTAGGCGATTGTTGGATCAGGTAATCTAATAATTCAAGAGCCTGGTCTGGATTTTGCGATGTCCACTGTTTAACCAGATGCAAGCCCACTTCCAGCAGGGGTTTATGGACAATTAAACCCATGCCCTGAAAATAAGTCAGCCAGCCCTGCGCTGTCAGCTCGCAGGAATCGACAAGCTTGGCCATTTCTAAGACGGCATAGTTTCTCGTCAGCCTCTGGGTTGTTTTTCGTTCCTCACTCTCTTTAAATCTGGGAACGTAGCCTTTTAAGTTCAGTGAGATAGTGGGCTTGAATTTTTCTGTTGTAGGGATTGGTGCACCCCCACAAGGAGTAATTGCTAGATCTTGATTCATATGTATTCTTGATTATCCTCTGTCATACATTAGACTTCTTTCGAAATTCCATTTGATTATTAAAACGGCTCTTTTTGACATCTTTTTCGCTAAATTTCTCGACTATATGTGCACATATGCTCTCAAAATTTTTCGAAAAATCTGTTCAAAAATGGCTCATTTTTCTAATCAAAGCGATTTGCGAAAGAAGTCTATTTTTAAACCCACGTATCAGATGGGTTTGTCAGCCAACCAAACTAACGATTTCCTGCATTTTGCGGTAGTTTTTTAATTTGACTTTTGTACGCTCATGCTTGATTTTATTTAATTTATTCCTTAAGTGATTCTTTATAATTGATTAATTATTGTATAATAATCTAAGGGATTGGTCAAAAGAGTAAAATTTTATTAAAGTCGTGCAACAAAAACCATCGCCTTGGATTTCGCCAAAAAATGACCGTAGCCATAAATCAATACAACCCAACTTTTCAGAACGTAAAAAATACGTTTTAACCTAAAGCGGTTTTTTGTCGCCGACTTTTGGTTCAAAAATCAAGTTGTACTTGACAAACAGAGGTCTAATAAAATATAGCGAATTCTTATTCATAAATTGCCGATCCATATCAATCAGGGGGTTTAAAGATATCTCTTTGATTATGTGTAGGTTACAAGACATAAGGGTGAATCGATGGTTAATAAGGAGAAACTAATGGCACTGAAAAAAACTGAAATCGCGAAATTTAAAAAACGTCTAGAAGAAATGCGGGATCAATTAACGCGCATGTTAAAGGGGTCAACGGATGAAGTCAAAAAACCTGATGAGGCCACAGGGTATTCCCAACATCAGGCGGATCAAGGGACGGACGATTTTGATCGCACCATTAATTTGGAAGTGACGAGTCGTGAGTATGCGATATTGCGACAGATCGATCGCGCGCTGGAAAAAATCCATGACAATACCTATGGAATTTGTGATATCACTGGAGAAGAAATTCCTTTGGCGCGTTTAGAAGCAGTTCCTTATGCAGCAATGACTGTTAAAGCGCAAGAAAAAGTCGAAAAAGGATTAATCTAGTCGATGAAGGCATTCTGGATCAGTTTTTTTATTGTTGGAATAGATCTTATTTCAAAAAGCTTAGCTTTTACTTATCTACCCAAAGCCATTTTTACGGTCTACCCCTATGGCGGGTTTCCCGTATTCAAGAATTTTTTGGGGATCCAGTTTTCGCTAAATTATGTGGCCAATAAAGGAGCTATTGGAGGATTATTTGCCGATTTTCAAGAATATCTCCTTGGATTTCGCTTGCTGTTGATTTCGGCATTGATCATTTATCTTATTTTTTTTCATACCGATAAAAAATTGAGGATTCCTTTAGCTTTGATTGTCGGGGGCGCCATAGGAAATATCATTGACTATTTCTTATATGGACATGTCGTGGATATGCTGCATTTTGTATTATGGGGATATGATTATCCGGTTTTTAATATTGCTGATTCCGCGATAACCGTAGGAATTGCATGGATATTTATTCACTCATTATTATCTAATGCTTCTAATTCTAAGTCATCTCGTAAAGTGAACCTATTATGAAACCTATTCGCATCGTAGAAGTGGGGCAAGATATCCCCATGCAAGCTTCAAAATGGTTGAAATTACAAGTTCTGGTGGAGCGTAGCTCGTTGGAGGACTTATTTCAGCATCTTGGAGATTTTGAGATCTATTTGACAGGAAAGCTCACCGAAAAAGGTGGGGGGATGATTGCGAAGGAAGAGTTTCTAGATGTTTACGAAAAGTACATTTGCGATTTAAAGCAAGGGCAGGCCCCTGATGAACGTGTGTTTGCCCCGTACTTTTCATGCGTATTGAGCGCAACGCCTGAAGCTGTTTATGCGCTTTATACTTCAACGAACCAGCAATTAATTCGTGTGGCTAAACCAGTGATTCAAATGCAGGCACATACAATCGACTATTCGCCGCGCGATGGGAAACTGCGCTCGATGGTTTTTGGGGTGGATAGCGTGCAGTGGGGAATCCAATTTTCCTATCCTCAACTTTATTTGGAAAATAATGAAGTCGTGCAAGCGTTGCATCAGACAGGATATCCAAATACGTCTCTGTTTAAGAGGCTTCAAGAATGGGTGCGCACACATACGCTTCCTACGCCCTTTGAAATCGAGGGAAAAAAGCAGAATGCTTCCGTACGCATTGGCCAAGAATGCTTTGCCTGGATTAACACGCATCCCCAATTGCAAAAGAAAGGTTTGCGTGTCTTATCATCTGAGTTAGAAAAAGACTGTGTTTGAAAAATGGATATTTTTTTTCAAACCTCGATGCATCCCCATCTTCCGTTGATGACCCCAGTCTCTTGCATCGCGCATCGGGGTAATTCTATTGAAGCCCCCGAGAATACGATGGCGGCTTTTCAGCAAGCTGTCGATTTAGGCGCAGATTTTTTGGAGGTGGATGTGCATCTCACCAAGGACGGCGTCCCGGTGATTACGCATGATTTATACCTTAAGCGTACAATAGAAGATCCAGCAAGCCAAGCCGCAATTATGGATTTAACCTTCGACCAGGTTCAGCAACTCGATGCAGGAAGCTGGTTTGGAGAGCGTTATCGCGGAATGAGAATCCCTTCATTAGCTGACTTGATCCAGCAGTACAGTCAAAAAATTGGGTTAATGATTGAGATTAAAGCTGGTTCGGCTTCATCGACGCTTTTAGCGGCAAATGTTCTAAAAACGATTAATACCCACAAAAAAGAATCCGATCACCCCATCTATGTTGGCTCATTAACGCCGGCTATTCTCAAAGCTCTTTATGAGCAAGAGCCTAGTCAATCCCTGATTGCCATTGTCGAAACTATGGAAGAACTCGAGCCGCATCTTCTGTGTGAACCTCAAATCATCGCCTTTTCGTATGAGATATTGACTCTCAAGATGATGCGGAAATTCAAACAGATGGGCAAGAAAATTTGGGTATGGACAGTAGATAACCCCAGCGTGATGTACCACTTAGTACAAATGGGTGTGGATGGCATTATTTCAAATTGCCCAAGAGAACTTTTGCAAGTCCTGGCATCAGCTAAAGGGTAATTGGATTTTTGGGACGAGAAAATAGGAAATTCGCTCTTTTATTCGGATTCAAATGCTTAAGCTTCTGTTGAGGTGATCAAGATATTGCTTTTGCTAGCAAATAGGCAGCTCCCGCCGCCATTCCTCCCACAAAAACCGTTTGCAGTCCACTTTTGAAAAGAGAAACCCCTGTAAAATATCCTTTTGCAGCCCCAAAACAGAATAGTGCAATCAAAGTGACACATGCAGAAAGTAAGAGGGCTTGATGCGAATCTGAGATCACAATATAGGGAAATAGAGGAATTATTCCCCCAATGATATAGGAAAAAGCAATCGTAAAAGCGCTTTGGAGAGCTCTTGCAGGGTTGGGCTTTTCGAGCCCAAGTTCGAATTTCATCATAAAATCTCTCCAAGCTGTTGGATTGCGTTTCAGCGCGGTCACGACTGAGGAAGATTCATTTTGAGACACACTGTACTTGGCAAAAATGGCATAGACTTCCTGTTCCTCTGCTTGAGTCTTTTCGATAATTTCGAGTTGCTCGCCTTTTGCCTCGGTCTCAAAGTGCTCAACGTCGCTTTTGGCAGCCAAATACCCTCCTAATCCCATCGCAATGGAGCCGGCCGCAATTTCTGCAAAACCTGCGGTGACAACAAGATGAGTTTCAGCGATGGCTCCAGAAATGCCTGCCGCTAAAGCAAATGGCACGGTTAATCCGTCTGACATGCCAATCACTATGTCTCGGATGGTATCTCCGCCTTGAAAATGTTCTTCTCGGTGATATAGCGTTTTCATGGCATGTCTTCCTGGAGGTTTAGAAGCTTTTAGCTTACATCTGTCGTTGGACAATTCTCTCATAGATTTGGATGGAATCTTTTTTACTTGAAAATGTCAATAAAGTTTTTCGAAAATCCCCCTGCTTTTAGGGGAATAAATTGCTAAATAATTATTTCAAATGACATTGTAGTTTTTTGCTGCCTTCTTAAGGGATGTGTCTTCTAATCGACTTTAAGAAAAAAGGAAACATGAACACAAAGACTCTTTCGGTCGAACTCCTGCACAAGATGGATGCCTACTGGCGTGCTGCGAATTATTTATCTGTTGGCCAGATCTATCTTTATGATAATCCATTGCTTAAGCGTCAGCTGTTATTGTCGGACGTTAAGCCGCTGGTGGTTGGACATTGGGGCACAACGCCGGGTCAAAATTTCATCTATGTGCATTTGAATCGAGTGATCAAGAAGTATGATCTGGATATGTTTTATATCGCAGGCCCAGGCCATGGAGGGCCTGCTCTGGTGGCCAATACTTATCTGGAAGGGACCTATAGCGAGATTTATCAGGATATCAGCCAAGATGAAGCCGGATTGAAAAAACTCTTCAAGCAATTCTCATTTCCCGGAGGGATTTCGAGTCATGTGGGACCGACGACACCCGGATCAATTCACGAAGGAGGAGAGCTTGGTTATTCACTCAGTCATGCTTTTGGAGCTGTTTTAGACAATCCTGATTTACTTGTCGCCTGCGTTGTGGGAGACGGTGAAGCGGAAACAGGTCCTTTGGCAACAGCGTGGCAATCCACTAAATTTCTAAATCCCATTACCGATGGAGCCGTGTTGCCGATCCTGCACCTCAACGGCTATAAAATCAGCAATCCAACCGTCTTGGCTCGCATCGAGCATGAAGAATTGGATCAATTTTTCCGCGGCTGCGGTGGGATCCCTTACTTTGTGGCAGGGGATGAGCCGGAAGAGATGCATGAACTGATGGCGACAACCTTAGAAATGGTGATCGAGGACATTCGACGAATTCAAAAGCAAGCGCGGAACAAGTCTACTGCCATTCGCCCGCGTTGGCCTATGATTGTTCTCAGATCTCCCAAAGGATGGACTGGACCAAAAGTAGTCGATGGCTTACAAATCGAAGGAACATTCCGAGCACACCAAGTCCCGCTTTTGGTAGACGCAGAGCATCCTCAACATCTTAAGCAACTTGAAAGCTGGCTTAAAAGTTATAAGCCAGAGGAATTATTTGATGAGAATGGTCGTTTGCTAGCGGAATTGACCGAATTGGCTCCAACAGGAAATCGACGAATGGGTGCCAATCCCCACACCAACGGCGGCCTTTTGCTCCGCGAATTACAAATGCCGGATTTTCGTGTTCATGCCGTACATGTCCCCGCTCCAGGTGCCATTAATAAGCAAGATACACTCGTTTTAGGTGGTTTTTTGCGAGACATAATTAAATTGAACATGGATCAACGCCATTTTCGTGTCTTTGGTCCCGATGAGACTCTCTCAAATTTGTTAGGGGCTGTCTTTGAAGTGACTAATCGGCAGTGGGACTGCCGAGAAGAAAAGAATGATGAATTTCTTGCGCCTGCTGGACGCGTGCTGGATTCAATGCTGAGCGAACATCAGTGTGAGGGGTGGCTGGAAGGGTATTTATTGACTGGACGTCATGGGTTGTTTAACTGCTATGAAGCGTTCATCCACATCGTTGATTCGATGTTCAACCAGCATGCTAAATGGCTAAAAGTTACAGCCCAACTCCCCTGGCGGCGAAAGATTGCCTCCCTTAACTATTTGCTCACCTCACACGTCTGGCAGCAAGATCACAACGGTTTTACGCACCAAGATCCCGGTTTTCTGGATCTCGTTGTTAACAAGAAAGCCGATATCGTGCGTGTTTACCTGCCGCCAGATGCCAATTGCCTCCTTTCAGTCGTTGATCATTGCTTACGCAGCCGGCATTATGTCAACGTCGTGGTGGCAGGGAAGCACGCTCTCCCGCAGTGGTTAAGTATTGATGCCGCCGTTGTGCATTGCACGGAAGGAATTGGGATTTGGCAATGGGCGAGCAACGATCAGGGCACCGAGCCGGATGTGGTGATGGCTTGCTGCGGCGATACCCCCACGTTGGAAATCCTGGCCGCTGTCTCCATTTTGCGGCAGCATCTACCTGATTTGAAAATTCGTGTCATTAATGTCGTCGATCTGATGAAGCTGCAGTCTAAGACAGAACACCCCCATGGGCTCAGCGATGCAGATTACGATTCGCTTTTTACCAAAGACAAACAGATCATTTTCGGCTTCCACGGCTACCCATGGTTAATCCACCGGCTGACATATCGTCGCACGAACCGCAATCTGCATGTCCGAGGTTATAAGGAAGAGGGGACTGTGACCACAGCCTTTGACATGCGTGTCCAAAATGATCTCGATAGATTTCACTTAGTTCAGGATGTGATCGATCGTCTGCCGCAGTTAAGCAACAAAGGAGATTATCTGAAGCAAATGGTGCAAGATAAGCTCATTGAGCACAAAAATTACATTGCGGAACATGGTCAAGACATGCCCGAAATCCGAAACTGGAAATGGGGGCAAACTGCAGAAAAGCTTGCGTTGTAACTATTGAGCTTCAGTATTTGCTATGAACTCCAGGATGTTTGTAGTGCTTTTTAAGATAGTAATCGATGAGATTCTTCAGAAGCTTATCAGAGTCTGATCTGTACAGGATCTTAGCGCCAGTCGTTTTTTTTACCATTTTGACAATCCCCTTAATTTCAGAGGTAATCCCGCCTGTTCCCAGAAGAACACCAATGAGATGCCCTTCATCATAGCAATGGAAAATTCACCTAGGGTACCTGAATACCCTCCGACAATAATGACGATATCTCGGGTACGTATGTTAACCACTTATCTCCCCATTAGTCCGCTTCCCGTATATATAAGCACATGATGGTAGGCGATTGGGGAATGATATCTTTCAATGTGCTCTCTTTCATTCAATGCAGGAGATATCCCGACAAACAGCCCCCCCCTTCCTGCTGGCCCCTTTAGCCGCTTCAAGCGGAAATCCTGGACAAGCTCCTGTCACGGTAATGCAGTCATTTTCGGCTATCGCACAACCTAGTTCATAGGCAAGCAACTTATGAGCTTTGGGAAGTTTGCCGGAAGCGGATCCCATCACTCCGATTTTTAATTTCATTTCCGTTCCTTTTTTCTTCTGTGAGAAGTGGACTCGTGAATTTTACAAAAACCTGCCGGGATGACGACGACTCAAGGGGCTCAGTTTTAGAATAATTATTTGCAGCATTTAAGTCGCTTTAAAGATATATAAAGAATCGTGCAGGTGTTGAGCTTTTTAGATAAATTGAGTGAATTTTGCACGAGTATAGGTTTTTTTAAGATTTAAACAAGTTATTGCTCAAGGGAGTTTTTGATGCTAAAGAAAAAAGAAGGAATAGGCATCGAAGGCTATATTGCCATTTTAGCCATCATTAGCATCACCGCGCATTTAGTCTTCCAATACTTAATTCCTGATCTTCAAATGTACTCTCTTTATCCCCTTTACATCACGCTTGCACTAGGTGGAGGTATTTTAGTATTGGGGCTTATCCGCAAGTTAATGAGTTTTCAGTTCGGGTCCGACTTATTGGCAGGCTTATCCATTATAACAGCCATCCTGTTAGGAGAATATTTAGCCGGATCTTTAGTGGTATTGATGCTTTCAGGAGGCGAGACGCTAGAAAATTACGCCATCAGAACAGCTTCTCGAATGCTGGAAGTCCTTGCAAAACGTGCGCCCATCACAGCCCACCGGAAAGAAGTTGATGTGATTAAGGACATTCCTGTCGAAAAAATTGCTATTGGGGATACCATTTTAATATTTCCCCATGAGATTTGTCCCGTGGATGGTGAGGTCATCGCAGGAAATGGCGTGATGGATGAATCATACCTGACAGGCGAGCCCTTTTTCATCTCAAAAGCCCCTGGTACAGGTGTTCTTTCCGGCTCCATCAATGGAGATGCTTCGTTAACCATCAAAGCGACTAAATTAGCGCAGGATTCCCGCTATGCCAAGATCATGCAAGTCATGTCAGAGTCTGAGCAAAAACGGCCTCACATGCGCAGGCTTGCCGATCAATTAGGAGCCTGGTATACCCCAATTGCCCTTGTCATTGCCATCTTAGCGTGGATGCTGAGTGGTGAAGCCATCCGGTTTTTGGCAGTTCTTGTGATTGCGACACCCTGTCCGTTATTGATTGCCATCCCAGTTGCAATCATTGGTTCGATTTCATTATGCGCAAAGCGAGGCATTCTGATCAAAAATCCAATCGTCCTAGAGCAAGTCGATCAATGCGAAACAATGATTTTTGATAAGACAGGCACCCTTACTTATGGCAAGCCCATTCTTACTGATCAGACACTCTATCGCGCGAACAATCCTACGGAGATTTTAAAGCTAGTAGCCAGCGTAGAAAGGTATTCCAAACACCCTTTGGCAAGTGCCATACTTGAAAAAGCTGCAGAAGAAAATATCAAGTTGATTGATGCGCAGGAAATAAGTGAACCTCAAGGAGCAGGACTTCGGGCAACTGTTGATGGGCGTGAAGTCATCATCACCAGTCGCAAACAATTGGATAAATTTGGTTTGGCAAAAGATATGGCTGTTTTGCCGCAAGGCGTAGGGCTAGAATGCGTCGTTCTTGTCGATCATCAATTAGCAGCGCATTATCGCTTTCGGGATTCTCCAAGAACTGACAGTAAGTCTTTCATAGAGCACTTGGTTCCGAAACACCAATTTAAAAAGGTTATGATAGTCTCAGGAGACCGCGAAGAAGAAGTTGCATACCTGGCGCATACTGTTGGAATTACAGAAATCTATGCAGGAAAAAGTCCTGAGGAAAAAGTCGATATTGTTGTGAAAGAGACTCAGCAGGCGAAAACTGCCTATTTGGGAGACGGCATTAATGACGCCCCAGCTTTGCTGGCCGCCACCGTGGGAATCGCATTTGGACGCAATAGTGATATTACTGCGGAAGCTGCAGGGGCGGTGATCATGGAGAGTACCTTGGAAAAGGTAGATGAGTTTCTGCACATTAGCAAAAGAATGCGAACAATAGCCTTGCAAAGTGCTGTAGGTGGAATGGCGCTTTCTACCCTCGGTATGCTCATAGCGGCTTTTGGATTTCTTCCACCTGTGGCAGGAGCCATCAGTCAGGAAGTTATTGATGTTGTAGCCATCCTGAATTCTTTAAGAACAATCTGGAAGCCAACAATAATGAGTGATATGCCGCAGCTGAAAACGAAAAAACTATAAAAAATTAGATGAGAGCAATCTATGACATTTAAAATACCAACCCTAGCAAAGTTTCTAACGTGGTCAGCTAAAAAAGCTGGGAGTCCTATGACTTTTGTGTTGGCACTCTTTGTGGTAATCGTTTGGCTCATTGTGGGACTCATTCAAGGTTTTAGCGACACATGGCTGTTAATTCTTGATACCATTGCAACGCTCAATGCCACTTTAATGGTTTTTATTATTCAAAATACCCAAACCAGAGAGAGCAAAGCACTGCATTTAAAAATTGATGAACTGATACGGGTCACAAAAGAAGCTGCGAACGAATTGATTGCCATCGAAGAGTTGGAAGAAGAAGAATTAGAAGAAATCAAGAAGAAAATTTTTCAGAGCGAAGAAAATTTAAAAAAAGCCTGGAGAGGTAAAAGATGAAAGCCCTGGTATATCGAGGTCCCGGCAAAATTGCTCTTGAAGACAAATCTAAGCCTAAAATCGAGAACCCAACCGATTGCATCGTAAGAATGGTGACGACCACCATTTGTGGGACAGATTTGCATATTCGAAAAGGGGATGTGGCAACGGTAGAGCCGGGACGTACCCTAGGGCATGAGGGCGTGGGAATGATTGAGGAAGCAGGGAGCGCGGTAGCAAATTTTCGCGTCAATGACAAGGTCTTGATCTCTTGCATCACTTCATGTGGTAAATGTGATTTTTGCAAAAATAAAATGTATTCTCATTGCCTCGTAGGAGGATGGCGGCTTGGGCATACAATAGATGGCACGCAAGCAGAATATGTGCGCGTTCCCTACGCCGATACAAGCCTTCACCCCGTTCCTGCAGGTGTAGATGAGGAGGCTGTGGCTATGTTTAGCGATGTTCTACCCACAGGATTTGAGGTAGGGGCTTTAAAAGGCCAGGTTAAATTAGGGGACACAATAGCCATTATTGGTGCCGGACCCATTGGTCTAGCGGCCCTTCTAACAGCCCAATTTTACTTCCCTGCAGAAATTATTGTGGTGGATTTGGATGATTATCGCCTAGAGGTGGCTAAACGCTTGGGAGCAAGTAAAACTCTCAACGATCGCAATCATGAGGCCGTTAATGCAATTTTACACATGACAAGTCAAAAAGGGGTGGACGTAGCCATTGAAGCTGTAGGAACTCCTGAGGCATTTAATACCTGTCAGGCTATTATAGCTGCGGGAGGTCATATTGCGAATGCGGGAGTCCATGGCAAAAGTGTCAGTTTGCATTTAGAGAAGCTTTGGGACAAAAACATTACTTTAACGACCGCCTTGGTGGATACCTTCACGATCCCTACTCTTTTAAAACTTTTTGTAAATGGGAAGCTGAATCCCTCTCAATTAATCACCCATCATTTTGATTTAAAAGACATATTAAAGGCCTATGAAGTATTCGAAAATCCTGCTGGGCAGCATAGTTTAAAAGTTATCATCAAGGCTCATTAAAGCATTGCCGTTAAGAGTCACTTGAAAGGATCATTTATCAGATCAAAGATTCATCATTGTCCCTGAACGGTGCTTTCATGATTTTTAGGCATGATAAGATGTTGACAAAGGGATGTTGAGACATTTAACCTGCTCAATTACTAAATAAAATTTATCAAAAACCCCGTAAAACCCATCCATTTACTCTATTTCGACAAGTCTTGAAAGCCTCGAATGGGATTGCTGTCCGCGTATACCGCCGTTTTGCCTAAGCCCGCTTCAATATTTAACAAGCGATTATATTTGGCGATGCGGTCGGTGCGCGAAAGCGAACCGGTTTTGATCTGACCTGAATTCACAGCCACGCAAATATCGGCAATGAAACTGTCTTCTGTCTCGCCAGATCGATGTGAGATAATGGCGGAATAAGCGTGAGTTTGCGCCAATCGAATGGTCTCTAAAGTTTCTGTCAGCGTCCCAATTTGATTGACTTTGATTAAAATCGAATTTGCAATACCATTTTCAATCCCTCTCTTGAGAAATTTTGGATTTGTGACAAATAAATCATCGGCGACAATTTGGACTTTCTTGCCAAGTTTGTCCGTCAGAATTTTCCACCCTTTCCAATCATTCTCATCCAAACCATCTTCGATGGAGTCAATCGGATAGCGGTCGCAAAGCCCTGCCAGGTAGTCAACTTGTTCAGCGGAAGTTCGCTCGACAAAAGCTTGCTTGCGTATTTTCTTTTTCTTTTCGATATAATGCTGAGAGGACTTATCATAAAATTCAGAAGCGGCGCAATCCAGTGCTAAAGTGACTTGTACACCTGGGCGATAGCCTGCTTTTTCAATGGCGGTTAGGATCAATTCAATCGCGGCTTCATTAGAAGGCAAATTAGGCGCAAAGCCCCCTTCATCGCCCACTGAAGTCACATGCCCTTCATCCTTCAAAATTTTTTTCAGAGTATGGAAGATTTCAGCACCCCAACGTACAGCTTCATGAAAGGAGGGAGCGCCAATCGGTCGAATCATAAACTCTTGGAAATCGAGCGAGTTATCCGCATGCGCTCCGCCATTGATAATGTTCATCATAGGGCAAGGCAGCATAAAAGTATGGCTTCCTCCTATATAGCGATAAAGGGGAAGCTTGGCTGTCGTCGCGCCAGCGCGAGCCAACGCTAAAGAGGCTCCTAGAATGGCATTGGCCCCAAAGCGCCCTTTGTTTTCTGTGCCATCGGCAGAAACCATCAACATATCGAGGCGGGTTTGATCAAAAACATGTTCGCCGACCAGAATCTGTGCGATCGGTCCATTGACATGCGCGATAGCTTGATGAACTCCTTTCCCAAAATAACGGCCAGGGTCTCCATCGCGTAGCTCAATGGCCTCGTGAGTCCCTGTAGAAGCACCGGAAGGCACAGAAGCTTTAGTCATGACATCGCGATCGGTAGTGATCATCACTTCTACAGTGGGATTTCCGCGTGAATCTAGAATTTCAATGGCTTTGACTGATCTGATATAAGACATGAAGTGCTCCTCAAATTGCTAAATGCTTTTTATAAGGATCTTAGCATTTCTATGCAACTTTGCATTGAAATTTTAGCGAATCCTTTTTAAGCGCAATTTTCAAGGATCCTAACGGCGCAAATGTTTTTGACTGATGCTATATAATAGATCATGGTAAGACTCATAACGGAGGAGGGAAATCTTGCCTTCTTCCACAGCTTTTTGTACGGCACAATCTTGTTCATGTAAATGAGAACAATTAGGGTATTTGCAGAGGTGCCCAGTTTCATAAATCTCTGCGAAATAGCTTTCCAGCTCCGCTTTACCTAAATCCCAGACCCCAAAACTCTTAATACCAGGAGTGTCGACACACCAACCCCCAAAAGCTAAGGGAATCAAACGGGTTGTTGTAGTCGTGTGCGCGCCCTTTTTGGTGCGATGGACCACTTGTCCTGTAGGGATGCTTGACCCGAGCAAGGTATTGATTAAAGAAGATTTCCCCACCCCGGATTGACCAGAAAAAACAGAGGATTTATCCGTCATGACCTGATGCAAAGCTTCAACACCTTCGCCGGTGATCGTACTCAAAGGAATGACACGCAAGCCGATATGGCGATAGCCCTTGACAAAATCTTCAAAAAGCTCTTTTTCCTGCAGGATTAAAGGGTCTTCCGAGGCATCTAACCCTTCCAATAAATCGACTTTATTAATCAAAATGATCGGTTCCATGCCCCCTTTTTGTGCCGCAATGATGTAGCGATCGACCAAAGAGGGTTTTAAAGGCGGAGTCAAGACTGAAGTGGTAATTAAAACTTGATCGATATTGGATGCGATGAGTTGTTCCTTTCTTCTGGAAAGGTTATCGGCGCGCGATAAAATAGTGTTGCGCGGCTCTACGTGGACAATGATACCCTCTCCTTCAGATGTGCGTTCAAAGAGGACAAAATCGCCTACGGTCACTAGATTTTTAGCTTGACTGCGATCTTTTTTCAACAGCCCCTTCAGTGTACAAAGAATCTCCTTGCCTTCTGACATGACAATATTACCTTGCGACACAATCGAAATCACGCGTCCTTTTTCAAAGCTATTTTCTTGAAATTTAGGAGTGCGTTGGGCTTCCAGCTTAGCTTGTTGATCCTGATCTGTTTTTTTATATTTAGAGCGATCATGCTTGGAAGCCATCTTTCTTTCAAGACGATGAAGTTTGCGTTCGTCGCCGAAATAGTCATCTTCTAATGGGCAAGCCACCCATTTTTTGTGCCGTTTGGTTTTTTCTTCAGAAGAATCTTTTGCTGGTTTCATAGATCTCATCAATTGCTGGTATTTAATTCTATTTTAGTTCAAAAAGAACCGTAAAGCAAGAAATGCTTTTCATCTTTCTAATCTTAATTAGAGTAAGCTATGCGAACCTTTATCTCAATCTGCCTTTTTCTCGACTTCTTTTTCCTGGGTTTAAGTGCTAAGATGCCTTCAGTGAATGAGCTAACTCTTGAGGAGAAAGTAGGGCAGCTGCTGATGGTGCATTTCCACGGGGAGCAGGCGGATCCACACGTGCGTTCTTATATCTTGGATCTACACATTGGCGGCGTGATTTATTATCGAGGGTACAATGGGCTTACTTCGCCGCAGCAAGTGCAGTCTTTAAGTGCTGAACTGCAGACTCTTGCAGGAGAGCAACGCCAGCCCATCCCGCTTTTGATTGCGATTGATCATGAGGGAGGCGTAGTGAATCACTTGACAAAAGGCTTTACGCAGTTTCCAGGAAACGGAGCTGTGGGAAAAATTGGAGATTGTGCCTTGGCTGAACAGTGTGCCTATGCCATGGGGCAAGAGCTTAAAGGGGTAGGAATTAACACCAATTTCGCTCCAGTCATCGATGTCAATAATAACAAACAAAACCCAATCATTGGCATCCGTTCTTTCGGGGATGACCCGCAAGCCGTCGCTGCTTTAGGAAAAGCGATGCTTGCCGGTTTTCGGCAAGCTGCGATTTTAGCTACTTTGAAGCACTTTCCTGGGCATGGGGATGTCACCGTCGATTCGCATGAATCCCTTCCGGTTGTCCAAAAGGATCGGCAAACGCTGGATCAAATGGAGCTCTATCCCTTTCGGCATTTACTGCCGTGCGCGGATGCCGTGATGACAGCGCATCTTTTAGTACCGGCGCTCGATGCAAAAAATACGGTGACTTTCTCGCAGGCTGCCATCACCCATCTTTTGCGCGATGAAATGGCTTATGAAGGTTTAATGATTACAGATTCCCTCATCATGCAAGGCGCCTTAGATCAGTCAAATGGCGTGGTCGATGCGGCAGTCAAAAGCTTTATTGCCGGACACGATATCCTATTGTTAGGTGGAAGACAGTTAATCGCCGATAATAAAGAGCTTGAGGTGACTCCTGCTGAGATACAGGAAATCCACCGGACCTTAGTAGAAATGGTCAAAACAGGCCTCCTCTCGGAAGTCCGATTAAATCAATCAGTGGCTAAAATCCTCAAAATTAAAGAATCTTATCAACTCAAATGCGGTGAGGAAGTTGTCAAAGAGGATTTGGCGCAAACGGTTAACACTCCCGCGCATAAACGGCTGGCGCAAAAAATTGCGGATGCCTCAGTGGAAATCGTCAGCAGTTTGCCGCATCGTAAGCTGAATTTGGGCACACAAAAGATCCTCTGCATCGCTCCCGCGTTTTGCTCTGAAAACCTTTTCGAAAGCGTGATCAATCGACTGACATCCAACAGTTTTTTTTATAAGGGGTTAAATCCTACGATTGATGATATTGCAGCAGCCGCCACGGCTGCAAGCGCAGCTGATTTATGTGTGTTGTGCACCTACAAATCCTGGCGAAATCCCATGCAGGCTGAACTGGCTGCTGCGCTGCTAAAGAAGGGAATTCCTACAGTTGTCTTGATGCTAGGCGATGCCTGGGATCAAACGGCTTTTGCCGCCAGTCCATTAGTCATTTGCACCTATAGCCCAGCCCCTTGTGCCTTAAATGCCGCCGCGGCCTTAATTGAAAAGGAGTTTCATGAAGCGCTTTAATGGTTTTTTTTTATTTTTACTTCTGTTGGCATCGATTTTAGAAGGACATCAAATTCGCATCAGTGCCTCCCAGGCAAAAAGAATGGGGGAGAAAATTTGGCAAAATGAAAGCGGCCAATCTATTGCGGGTCTAACGGCTTGGAATGAAGGAGAGGAATTTGCGTCCGTCGGTATTGGGCATTTTATCTGGTTTCCCCAAAGTGCGACCACACCCCCCTTTAAGGAAACTTTTCCCGAATTGGTGGCTTTTTTCCAAAAGAATCAAGTGCCGCTGCCCGATTGGCTAAGCCCCAAGCAAGCTTGTCCCTGGAATGAACGCCAGGCATTCTATCAGGCTTTTGAAAGTGAAAAGATGGAAGATTTGCGCGAATTATTAGAAAATACGGTTGATTTGCAAATTTATTTTATGGTCGAACGTTTAAAGCGTTCGCTCCCGTTGCTTTTAGCGAATTTAGATCAGGCAGAGCAAAAAAAAATCCGCTTTCAATTTCAACGCTTATGCCAAAGCAGCGCCGGCCTTTATGCCCTATTAGACTACATCAATTTTAAAGGGGAAGGGGTGTTAGAATCCGAATCGTATCAAGGGGAGGGATGGGGTTTGCGTCATGTGTTGCTGCAAATGAAAGGTAAGGGACCAGGAGCCGTCGCTGAATTTGCTCAATGCGCAAAGGCTGTTTTAGCCAAACGGGTGCAAAATGCCCCACCTCACCGAAATGAGGTGCGCTGGCTCAAGGGATGGTACAATCGCTTGGATACCTACCCCGCTTTTTCCTAAGTCCTAATTTCTTATGGTTTTCACATTTCTAAGTTGATTTATATGTCGGATCTCACTTATGATGATGGCAATCATGAGCATTTATGTGTGGTTTTAAATTATTGTATAATAAACCACTCTAAATTAAATAAGCATTTACAGCCCTAAATTTAAAAGTAAGGTTAACGTTAAATGACAGTTGTCAAAGTTCGGGTAGGAGAACCCCTAGATAAAGCTCTTCGAGCTCTTAAAAAAAGACTCGATAAAGAAGGCGTGATGAAATCTGTTAAAGCACATCGCTTTTATTCAAAACCCTCTGTAAAAAAACGAGCAAAATCTAAAGCTGCTCTGAAATACAAGAAGCAACGCTAATTGAAGTCAAGGCTGTCAGAGAACACGAATCAATGTTTCATGCAGCCTTAACTTATCCTTCATCCTTAAGGCTTAAGATAAGTTAGGGTGATCCATCAATTCTAGTAGACAGCTTTTCAATAAATAATGTTATGGCTTGCATAAAGCGCTAGCCTTATTCGCACCAAAATCTACTTGGTAAACATATGTCAGACTATTACTCGATCCTAGAAATCCAGCGGTCAGCCACACCGGAAGAAATCAAAAAAGCCTATCGTAAAATGGCGATTAAATATCATCCCGATAAAAATCCTGGTGATAGCGAATCTGAAAAGAAATTTAAAGAAATCTCCGAAGCCTACGAAGTCTTAAGCGATTCCAATAAAAAGCAGTTGTATGATCGCTATGGCAAAGAAGGGGTCCAGGGAGCTTCAAGCGCTGGTGCGGGCAGTTATTCATCCATGGAAGAAGCCTTAAGAACTTTTATGGGAGCTTTCGGCGGCATGGGGTCAGATTCCATTTTCGATATGTTTGGCGGTGGCGATTTTGGCGGCAGAGGAGCGGGTCAAGGCGGTCGGCAAGGTGCAAGCAAACGCGTCAATATTTCGTTAACTTTTCAGGAAGCAGCCCGCGGCGTAGACAAAGAACTTGTCATTACAAATTATGTGGCTTGCAAAGAGTGCGGCGGCAAAGGCGCTAAATCGGCAGAAGGAATCAAAAAATGCAATCGCTGCGGAGGCGCCGGCCAAGTCTTTGAACAGCGCGGCTTCTTTAGCATGTCGATGACTTGCCCTCAATGCCATGGCGAAGGGCGCATGGTCGTTGATCCTTGCTCAGCTTGTCGCGGCAATGGGCTTGTTAAAGAAAAGCAGCATGTTAAAGTGCATATTCCTGCCGGTGTTGACACAGGCATGCGTTTAAAGATGAGTGGTTATGGTGATGCTGGACAGGGCGGCGGACCCCCTGGAGATCTTTATGTTTTTATCCAGGTTGAGCCCCATGAAATTTTTGAGCGCGATGGCAATGACCTACTCTTAGACCTACCCGTCAGCTTTGCTGAAGCAGCTCTCGGCTGTAAAAAAGAAGTCCCTTCACTATTGGCCCATACCTGCCGCATTACGATTCCTGAAGGAACCCAGAATGGCAAGGTATTCCGAGTCAAAGGGGAAGGTTTTCCAAACGTACATGGACAAGGTAAAGGCGATCTTCTCGTCAAGATTTTTGTCGAGACCCCTACTAAACTTTCTCCACGCATGAAAGAGCTTCTGCAAGAGTTTTCCCAACTGGAGGACTCTACAAATTTGCCCAATCGCAAAAGTTTTTTAGATAAAATAAAAGCCTTTTTCGTTTAAATTTGTGATCTCATGGCTTTAAGGCCAACCACAGAGGCGCAGAGAAAGTTCTGTTCCAGCCATGCGGTTCCATTTCTGATGTTTTTTTTCGAAGAAAAAAACAGTCGACTTTGACACTTGCAAAGCAAGTGTCAAAGTCGACTGTTATAACTGATATTTCAAGCTCTCCTCTGTGCCTCTGTGGTTCCCCTTGTTCAAGAAGTGAAATTAGTCCAACCCTTTGCGCCTCTGCCCCTTTGCCATCTTTGCGTTAAAAATTTCATCAACAACTTTTTAATCGCAAGCTTCAAGATCTTCCTTTAAACCAAGGCGGGTTGAGCTGCGAAGTAAATTGGCTTGCTCATCATATGCTGAGGAGCAATGCTGATGTCTAAAGTGATTCCTTTCGCTTGCAAAATCTCATGCACCACACTTAAAGCTGTTTCTGGCGAATTGCATTCACTCGATAGATGCGCCAAATGCACATGCTTTAATTTAGCATGCGCCACATCGCATAATAGTTGCCCGCAGGCCTCATTTGAAAGATGTCCATTTCTGCTCAGGACGCGCTGCTTGTAGATCATGGGACGGGAAGAGGCGTGTACCATGGAGGGTTGATGGTTTGCTTCTACATAAAGGTAATCGCATTCTTGCAACTGATGTCTAACGAGGGAGGTCACAAAGCCTAAGTCAGTGCAGAAGCCTAGCTTGTAGTTTTCAAATTTGATGGTGAAGCCGACTGGATCGATGGTGTCATGCTGAATACTGAAAGGATGAATTTCTAAATCCCCTAAAAGAAAGGATTCGCCTGTGGTGAAAATTTTAAATTTTGGACAGTCGTGGAAATAGTCCACGATTCCTTTGGCGGTCTCATGATTAGCAAAAACCGGAATTCCCAATTTGTAAGCCAAAACTTTCAACCCTTGAATATGATCGGTGTGTTCGTGGGTGATAAAAATGGCATCGATTTCAGCAAGGCTCACTTGAATTTTCTCAAGCTCTTCCTTGATTCTTTTACCGCTAATTCCTGCGTCAATCAAGATCTTCGTTTGTTTAGTGCCAAGATAAATACAATTTCCTTTAGAGCCAGAAGCCAAAGGACAGAAACCTTCCATAAATCGACCATTCTTTATCTGTTAAACCCCGCATTTTTAACATACCGAGACAATCATTGAAAGTGAAATAAACTCTCTATGTATTTATGCAATACTAAACTTTATGTTGACATATTTCGGTTCTGAACCTATTCTGCGATGAAAAATGCCTAAAAATTTAGAATAAATAAACTTTCTTATATATAGGAGACCCTATGACTATCCGCGCCACAGGAACAAGCTTGAAAGTTGGAACAGAATCGCTATCGGAACGCTTAGAGATCATTGCAAATGAAGTGACAAAAGGTGCTGTGCTTACAGATAGAAAACTGCGGACCGCCAAGAAAAATGGCCGTTTGTGGGAATGGATTAAAATGGCCCTCAGCTCTGTAGGGATTAGATCCGAGAGAACTAATTCGAGGCTCGTGGTGAAGAGTCTGGAGCGCTACTTAAGAAGTCATCAAGTGACTTTTTTTCAAGGATCAGAAGCTGAAGTGCAAAAAAATATTGCAAATTTGCGCACGATTCTTAATGCCCTCATGCCAGTAAAGGTTCGAAAAAATACTAAAAGCGGCAAATGCTTTCGCGACTGTGTCTCTATCTTAGCTAAATATGAAGTGAAGCCAGCCGATCAAGAGGAGCAAAAATTAGCTGATAAATTAAAGAAAGCAGAAATTGAAGCCAAGGCGGCAGTCGACAAAGTAGCCAAATTAGAAAAAGAAGTCAAAGAAACTACTGAAAAGCTTCTCAATGCTGAAAAGACGGTCAAAGATACAGCTGAAAAGCTCGCGCAAAGCAAAGAGGATTTAAAAAATAAGCAATTCAAAGATGCTCCAGCAGAAGCCAAAGAGGCTCTAGAGAAAGCCGAAAAAGAACTGAAAGAGACTCTAGCTAGAAAAGCGGAAGTGGAAAAAGAGCTAGAGGCTGCAAAAAAAGAAGCACAAACTTCGGCGAAATTAGTTCAAGAGGCACAAGAGCAAAATAAAGCGTTAAGAGAAAAAGCTGAGCAGGACTTAAAGGAAGCCAATAGCAAGTTAGCAAATGCCGAGAAAGCAGCTAATGAAGCCAATAAAAAATTGGTTGAAGCTGAGAAAAACGTTCAGTTAAAAACAGAGCTTGTTGAAAACATCAAAAAAGCATTGAGCGAAGCTGAACAACGAGTTAATGAAACAAAAAAGGAGTTAGAAAACGTTAAACAAGCTGCAAAGATAGCACAAGAGCAATTAGCAGACATAGAGAAAGAGCAAAAATCAAAAGCCGAGACTTCAGGCATCGCAAAAGAGGCACTAGAGAATGCCGAGAAAGCAGCCAATGAAGCTAATGAGAAGCTTGAAGCTGTTCAGAAAGAATTAAAGTCAAAAGATGATGAGTTAGCTAAAGTCCAAAAAACATTAGCCGAAACGGAAGATACTTTAGCAAAAACAGCTGAAGAATTAAAAAAAGCCCAAGAATCGGCCCAAGAAGCTAATGAGAAGCTTGAAGCTGTTCAAAAAGAATTAAAATCAACAACAGAAGCTCTTGGCAACGCTAAAGAAGCACTAGAAAAAGCTGAGCAAGCAGCTTTAGATGCGAATGAGAAGTTTAAATTAGCTGAAGAGGCCCAATCTGTTGCTGCGGCAAAGCTAGACGAAGCGGTCAAAAAAGCCGAAGCGAATAAAGAGCACTACGACAAGCTTGTAGAGGATAAGGATAATGAATTGATCGCGGCTAAAGGAGAATTAAACGCTGCCAAAGAAGCCCATCTTGCTAAATTAGCAAAGGTCAAGGCAAAACTTGCCGCTGCGAAAGAAGAAGCACTTCAAGCGGACGAAAAGGCTAAGAAAGTGAACGAGGAGTTAGAAGAAATTCGTTCAAAAGCATTGGAAAGCCAAGAAGTAGTTGTCCGCCATCTAAGTCAGAAAGAAATAGAAGAAAAATATGAAGTAGCCCGCCAAGAACTTGAGAATACAAAAAAAGACTTAGCCCAATCTAAGTTCGAAGTCCAAGAAGCTGCTAAAAAAGTGGAAGATAATGAGAAAGAGCTAAAGGCTAAGCTCGAAAACAATCGGCGAGTCGCTAGCGAAAAGCAGGAGGATTTGGAGAATAAGCTAAAAGAACTCCAAGAAGGACTAAACAGAGCATCAGAAGAATCAGTTAAAACCGCTGCTGAATGGAAAGAAAACACAGCTAAACTTGAGGAAGTACTAGGTAGTACTGTAAAAGAACTCGCGAAAGCAAAAGAGGAACTAGCTCGAGCAAGAGCCAAGATTTCTGCGTTAGAATCAGAGCAGAGCGTAGAAAAAAAATTGAGCCCTGATTCTAAAAAAAAAGCCATCAAGGGGAGCGGAAGGGGCAAAGGGAAAAAGAAAAAATTCGCGAGCAACTAGAGCTTTCAAAAAAAATTGAAGAATTGGATACAGCTCTGGCAGCATCTACTCTTCCAAACGAGGAAATGCGTAAGGAAAGAGAAGATGCTGCTAAACAGCTTGCCATGCTTGAAAAACTCTCATTTTTAAAAAAACGACAAAGCCAAGGGTATGACGAGATACAAAATATTATTGGTAAAATTGGGAATGTAGCAGAAGACGTCAAAAGCCTCAATGAAGAACAGGCTGTCTTTGCAGCTAAGCTAGTGAGTAAAACGAAAGGGGAACTTGTCGAAGAAGCAAGAAAACTTGACGAAGAAGAAAGAAAATTTGCGGTGGAGAAAGAAAAATTTGAATGGGAAGAAGTGTTGTTTATAGCCCGTGAATGCGTTTTAAAAAGGCTTAAAATAGATAATCTTCAAACTAAAAATTGGGAGGTTTCGCTTCTTACACTTGAAAACCCTACTGAGCTTCTCAAAAAAAATAAGTTGGTTTGGGAAAATATCCTTGAATTCATTGTGAATCAAGAGAAATCAAATAAGGCTGATCTAAAGAAAATGATCGCCTTGGTGGTTTATTTGACAAACCATGAAGAAATGGACGCTCTCTTGCAAATCTTAGAAAAAAAGATCTCTCAGATTTTTCCGACAACAAGTGAATCTCAACCCGCCTTGCCAAAGTTTGGAAAAAAACCAATCTTTTCCCCCCGAGAAGAAATTTATTGTTCTGCTCTAGAAGCTGCTGCGACATGTAACAACTTGATCGTATTCGAACAGTATTTCAAGAAAATTCCAATGCTTAGCCCGGGTTTACTCACCACATTGTGGAAAAGAGTGGTAATAAATGATTCACTAGGCGTTGCTGAATACCTGTTGACACATTATAAAGAAGCTTCTGAAACGCTGTGTTTATTAGATAATCCAAAAGCAAAATTTGCAGTTGTCGAAAAGATTGTAGAGGAAATCCCAACTCAATTAGCAAAAGTCAATTTTTCCGGATGTAATAGTTTAGGCAACGCCCTTAATAAGAAGAATTCTGCCTTTGTTAACTGGATATTGTATTCAACGCATCCGCAAGTAGAAGCACAAAGAAAGTCCTTACTTGCCTATGGAGGTAAGATTCTTGAGGTGGCAGGACATTCAGACCCGCAAAGCTTCTATATGGTGATGGCAGCTTGTCAAAAATTTCAATTAGAATCTGATGAAAAATTGAAAGAAGTATTGGATCTTTATATCAGTTCCAATAGTCTTCTTTATGCAAGAGCTATTTTAGAGACAGCTTTTAGCTTCATTAATGATTCCGATCCGCTCGTGTTAATATGGGTGATAGGGAGTATCAAACGACTTCAGCCAAAGATTAATCTAACAGATGAATTGCAAGAATTCATTAACAGCTATCCTACTTCAAAAGTAGAAGACATTTTTGGAATTGCTCTGAGCTTGGTCTCGACAACCCCAAAAATTCTATCTCTTGTGAAAGAAGCAGCTCAAAATGTAAAGTTATCAGAGGATCTGTCAAATCGATTAGAACTAGAACAATTAATAGAAAAATTTCTTGTAAACGAGGTTGTTCAAAAGATGCATTTTACCCTAGAAGGCGAAAAAGATGAGGGTGAAGACGCGGGTGAAGATGTCTTTAGGATACTCACTCCAAAATTTTTATATATCAAATCCCCAGCTGAAGCCGAAGAAGACTATAAAAAAGCAATACAAGAAAATAATTTTGATTTGGCACAGTCAATTATTCTTAAATTTTCTGAAAAAGCTTTTTGGAGAGAGAACATAAAAGAGTTATCGGAGTATGATGATACGGAGGTAGCTTTGATAAAATTAAAATATCAAATGAATAAAGCCAAATCGCAAGAAAAATAAAGTTGGCATGAAATTTTCATATCTTAAGAAAATACTTAGTAGGGTGGATGTATGCAACCTTCAAACGTGATGCTCATTCAACATATCGAGTTAATTCTTAATGAATTAGTGGAAACGGCTGAAAAATTGGTACTTCTTTCCCAGCAACCGATGCTGGAGGAAGAAGTAGCCAATTTGCAGCAGGAAGAACAGCGCCTATTTCACCAATTACAAGGACTAGATCGAGTGCTTTCCCTGAGCGATAGTGAAGCTTTGACCTCGTCCGAGTATTTAAGTGTAAAGGGGTTATTAGAAAAATTTCAAAAGCTCAATCAGTCTTTTATTGAAAATGTTAACTCTCGAAAAGGACTTTTACTGTTTGAAAAAACAGGAAATCTTTCCATTCCAAAAATCAATTAAAAATTTGTTGTTTTAGCACTCTTTATTGCTGCTAAAAAACTAGTAATACTTTATAATTTTTTAATTAAACGATCAAACCAAGTCATCGATGTTTGGTTTAAAAATTACCACGCAAAAGAGCGTTTATAAATATATAGGGAGTTTTACATGTCTGATCCAACCAAAACGAGTTTAATTGGCGGCCAAGGAACTTTAGCTGATCGGCTAGCTATTATTGCGAAAGAAATGCAGGAGGGGCATGCGCTCACCACAAAATTAAGAACGGGGCATTTGAATGGGCGTTTTATTGCAATCTTAAAAAATTTGTTAGCTTCGGTGGGGATTCAGCTAGAACGCACCACTTTTTTGCATGTGGCTCAAAAACTCGAACTCTTTATCAACCAAAATCAAGCCGCTTTCGCAGGACTAGAAAATGTCAAAAATCGAGAGAACTGTCAAATCATCTTAGATAAAATTGTAGCAGGTCGTCTAGAAAATGCGAAGTTAAAAAAATGCTATGACACCTGTGTGAAGAGCATGCGCTTTGACAATGATAAGCCCGAGCCAACACAAAGCGAAAAAGAGAAGCCTGTGTCGACGCAAAGCGAAAAAGAAAGAGAGCTTAAGGCAAAGCAAGCTGAAGAAGAACTACTAGCTGCAGAGAAGGTGAAAAAAGAGGCGGAAGCGGCCCGTTTAAGAGATGCAGAAGAAGCAGGAATGCGAATCAGTAGTGTCTATAACAACATGTATAAAGTGCGCCTGTCTTTTAAAAATGAGAGAATTCCAAAAGATCATCCTAATCGGCAAGAGATAAAACTTGCATTACCTGATCTTGCGGCTCGTTTTTTTGCCCACGTTGATTTCAAAACATTGAAAGACATTTACGATTTTAAACATCTTCTATCACTAGCGATCTACGCCGAAGCCCCCGAAATGATAAAAACAATTCTTGAAAATGCGCAGCTTCTGCCAGCTGAAGCTTGTCAACAGATGATTAAAATGGGTCTAGATGAGGCGATTCTAGAAGACAAACCAGCCTTTTTTAAGCAATTTGAAGCCGTATTCAAAAAGCCGTTCACAACATGGTGTACAGAGCAGAAGATGGTGTCTGGATCTGCATATCAGATGTGGACGAGTGCTCTAAACTCGGAGGCTTTTGAGATGGTGGACTATCTAGTCGAACAAAAAATTTGGCACCCAGCTGTTCTTCATAGTTTGAGTTCATCGGAAAAAGTATCGAGAGAAAAATTCAAAGAATATGCCGCAAAAATTATCGAGCAAGATCCGAGTGTCCTTTCTGAGATTGCTCCAGACGGTTTAGTGCTCCTTTCAAGGTTATTCGATGCCGATAAGGAACTATGCAAATGGATGTTGCACACTTTCACAGGGCATGTATTTAGTTCAGAACATTTCAGCGTTTTGGAAGATGCTATCCTAAATGAAGACATGGAAATGGCGGAACTCCTCATTGAAAAAGATACCAAGATGAGCTGGTTGGAAATGGGTGGGATTTTCCCAACGGATGACAAAGATCAAATCATTGAAAAAATAAAAGCCAATCTGGGTCTTTTATAGGCCGAGGGTTTCCCCCGCCTTTGTTTCTTTGCCTGCTTTGCGTTAAAATCCCTTTCGGGATTGGGCTTCAAAAGCGCTTAACGCAAAGCCGGCGAGCCGCTAATGTGGCGCTTTAAAATTCCTCGTCTTCAATAGCCACCATATACTTGGACTTGCTTTCCTCTTCTGAACCTCTTTTGCCCCCTAAGACCTTCCGCGGCTTGCTACCTTCAGCGGGACCAATGACGCCTTTACTTTCTAATAAATCGATTAAACTGGCAGCTCGGGCATAGCCTATTTTAAGTTTGCGCTGTAAGAATGTGGTCGAAGCATTGCCTGTGCTCAGCACAATATCCAGGGCATTATGGTAAAGCTGATCTTGCGGCGAATCAGATTGGGCGGAAATAAGAAAGTCATCAGCTGCACTTCCTTGGTCAAACGATTGAATAACATAGTTAGGCGGGGCCTGTTCACAAATTTTATTGACGACACTAGTGATATCCTCATCGCGAATATAGGCGCCCTGAGCGCGGATTAAATGGGAACTTCCAGGGGGCAGAAAGAGCATGTCGCCATTGCCCAGCAAAGTTTCTGCGCCGGTGTCATCGAGAATAATTTGGCTGTTAACGCGGCTTGCTACCTTAAATGAGATGCGTGTCGGGAAGTTAGCTTTAATCAGACCGGTAATGACTTCACGTGATGGGCGCTGTGTCGCTAAGATTAAATGGATGCCAACGGCCCGTGCCATTTGGGCAATCCGTGCAATAGGAGTTTCAATATCGCTGCTGGAGACCATCATCAGATCGGCTAGCTCATCGATGATTCCCACAATAAATGGGAGTTTTTCCGGAATGGGTTGGTTGAGCCCTTCTTCAAAGGCTAAGTCTCGCTTCCGTTGGTTAAAACCCTCAATGTTACGCACGCCTAAAAGTTTTAGTAATTCGTAACGATTTTCCATCTCTTTGACTAACCAATTTAAGGCGGCACACGCTCCGTGTGGTTCAGTGATCACCGGGGCTAGCATGTGGGGGAGACGGGTGTAGGGCGTTAATTCGACCTTTTTCGGATCGACCATCAATAACCGGACTTCATCTGGCTTCAGATTGAGGAGAATAGACATGACTATGGTGTTGATGCACACCGATTTTCCTGATCCGGTAGCACCCGCGATGATGCAGTGGGGCATTTTGGCTAAATCGCTCATCACAAACTCCCCTAGTACTGTTTTACCTAGCAGGACTGGGATATGGAATTTGCGTCCGCCTTCTTGATAGGCTTGCAGAATGTCAATAAAGGCCACTTCTTGCGGATTTGGATTGGGCACTTCAATTCCAACAGCAGCTTTACCAGGAATGGGAGCGATGATGCGGATGGATTTCGCCTGCATATTGAGGGCGATATCATCTTCGAGAGTTTTAATTTTCTGCACCTTGACACCTACCGCAGGGTGCACTTCAAACGAAGTAAAAGTTGGTCCGCAGTTGATCTGCCCCACCTTGGCTTCAATGCCGAAGCTGCGCAGCGCATCCTCTAGAACCTCAGCTTGGCGGAGTAAGTCTTTTTTGATGAGGGACTGATCCAATTTTTTGGGGGTGCTGAGCAACGCCGCTCCAGGTGTTTCGTAATCAGTAAAATCGCCATTGTAAACTTTTTGGGCAATGAGTGCGGCTTCCCTTTTGATGGCCTTGTCCACTTCGGGGTCGAGAGGTTCGTCGGCGACTGAAATTTGAATTTCAGACCCCCCCTCTTCGTCTTCCCTTTCCTCCTTTTCTTCTATTTGAGGGGGAGGAGGGAGTGCTTCTAAAGATTGAAACTTGTTTTTTTCCTCAAAGGGATTTTTGGGCATGGCATCTAAAGTATGCTTGCGCGAAAAAGAAGGGCGGTACTTAGAGGCAGGTTCCGGAGAGGGTTGCTGGAGGAAGTCTTCTTCCTCTTCGGGATCGCATGTTTCTTCGGCCACTTGAAATTTAATCAGCGGGGAGCGTTCAGCATCGGAAAGTGGAGGAAAGAGGGAAATCCAACTCTCTTGACTAAACTTTTTCAGCCAAATCACAAAATTTGTCAGGGCTTCTAAGATCTGTCCTGGGGTAATCTTAGCAAGCGAAAGCATAGCGGTGAGCAAGCTGCAGAAGAAAATCAACCCTACGCCCGTTGTATTAAACATCCGTGCCAGATTATAGGAGGGCATGTCGCGGTAGAGATAAAAAAACGGGGCGCCGCCCAAATGATAGCGTTGTTTTTTGATCCAGGAATGCGTGTAGAAAGTTTCGCCTAAAAAATTGCGTATCGTGGGGAATTGCTCTTCAGTTAACGACAGCAGGATTGACAATGAACAGACTAAAATGGTTAGCCCTACGATCTTTTTACCTAGCCGATTAAATGGTTTGTTGAAGATAAGCCGCCAGCTGGCCCATGTGAGAAAACCCCAGATGCAATAGCTGCTTAGACCAAAAAGCGCGTGAAAGATCCAGCCGATCGTATGGCCCATCAAACCCAGCCAATTTTTCGACTCCTGCCCGTAGGCAAAGCTCAGTAAACTTAAAATCAAAATAATAGAAAAACTTAAAAAAAGAAGTCCGCGCACTTCGGTAGAATGCCGAGGGGTTTCTTTAATTGAAATCAGTTTGAGTTGTTTCTTTTTGGCCATTTTTTTCCTTGATAATCACTGTGTTTTCTTTTGACACATTTTTAATTTTTTTTACAGAAATTAGAATAAAGAAGTTTTCAAATTCAAAAATTAAAATAAATAATCGCGGCAATTCCCAATCCAAGACAATACCAAGCAAAATAGATAAAACGTTGATGAATAATCATTCTTTGTAAAAAAAACAAAGAACAGTATCCCACGCCTAACGCAGTGAGCATGCCTGCGCTATAAGAGACGAAAGAAATGGAGGGGAGAGTTGCGGAGCTAGTTAATAGTTTGAGTGTTTCAATAGTAATTCCGCCCAAAATGGCTGGAATGGCCATTAAAAACGAAAAGGTTAGAGCTTCCTGCATATTCCATCCGAGCATGCGCGCTCCTGAGATGGTTGCACCACTACGTGAGATGCCGGGAAATATGGCGAGCGCTTGAAAACATCCGATAAAAAAAGGAGCTTTCCAACGGCTTTTTTGCTGAGCTTCCGGAGGTAAGGTTTTACCGAAGCGGATGCCTAAATAGAGCAGTAAGGCGGTTGCGAGGAAGAAATAGCCAATTAAGTTCGGTTGTTGATAAAACGTCTCAATAGGTTTTAAGAAAATGGCCAGAGGGACCAAGGGCAGCGTGGCTAAGCCAAGTTGCATCAGGCGTGTGCGGTTTGATGACAGCATGCTTTGGATCTCAGCCCGGAAGAAAATAAAAATGGCGCCTAAGGTGCCGAGGTGGCAGATCAAATCGAAAAGGATGTACTGATCAAGGTCCTGCATTCCTAGCAAGGCTTGCATGAGCTTTAAATGACCCGAAGAGCTGATTGGCAAAAATTCTGTCAGACCTTGGATGATGCCAAGGAAAATGGCTTCAAAAGTAGACATAGGTTATTCCTTATTTCGTTGGAATCGCGGTGCAGTCACATGAGGGAGATAAAGTTGCTCTTCAGAGTGCCATGAAAGGGCTTTTTCGACAAGAGGTATTTCAAAGAATGTTAACCTGGGCTGCAGGTTATAAAAAGAGGGCGAACGACGGGATTCGAACCCGCGACATTTGGAACCACAATCCAACGCTCTAACCAACTGAGCTACGATCGCCATGAAAGAGGAAAGATTCGCTAAAAAAACGATTTCCGTCAATAGCTTTTCTTTTTTTTAAAAAAAAGTGCTGCTGAAAGGGGCTAAGAAACAGCGCGATCAACACGGCTTGTATAGGTGGGTTCACTTCCTAAAGTTCAAGAATAAAACACACAAGGTGTAAAGCTTTCTGTTTAGCGTCGTGATCCCTTAACAATAAAAATATCGTCGATAGGCTTAAAGGTTTCTAGGTATCCCAAACCGCAGCACAAAAAAGAATAGCAAAACAGGTTCTTTTTTAAAATAAAAAAGTTGTTTTTCTTAAAAAAAATCCATGTCCTTAAGTTTGAACTGGATCCACCTATTTTAAGACACAACGTTTTCCGGATAGACCTTTTCCTCTGTATCATCGGGATGGGGAACAACGGCAAATTGCAGATTTGCGATCGAATGAAGTCTTTGATGATTACTTTCGAAAACATTCGACTACCCTAAAATCATCACCGTGGAGGCGCATGTACATCGCATGCTGCTTCTGCGAAATCTTTCAGGCTATCTAAATCCGGAGCCGTTTGAACGAGGATTTGCGTTCCAAAATCTGCTAATAGATTTTTAGCATGGGCCACTCGTTCCTCAAGCTATGTTGAATAGGTTTAAGGGAGGTCTCAAGAATAATGACAATCAGTTGGTCTAGTTGAAGTTGTTGCAAAGCTTTGTGAATGACTTCCTTTTGAGCAGCAAAAACAAGGGCAAAAGATCCCGGATAAAGCCCTACCTTCAACAAAGACTTAAGCGGAGCAGTGCGGCTTCTGAGATTTAACATCCTTTAAAGAGTTTAAAGTTTGTATCAAACGTATTATCTCCAAAAATGTCTAAAATTTTAATGGAACCACAGAGGCTCAGAGATGCAGGGGAGATTTATTCTCGATTCAATCAGGCTTTTGAGTTTGTACTCCCATATGCATGCATATAGGCAATGACTACGACACTTGTATTGGCGAGTGTCGAAGGAGAAAAATGACTCAAGGTATAATCAGAAATAACTTCATGAACCTCTCTGTGTCTCTGTGGCTCTATGGTTCCATTTCGCTCCACTATTGGAAAGAAAAGATTGTGCAATGGCTGTTCTGGGCTAGGCTGCCGTCCCTGTGTCCTTGCGTTGAAAGTTTTTCATAAGCTTTTCAAAAACAATCCTCAACATCTCTCCTTTAAAAATGCTAAACTCGAGTCTGCTCCTCTGTAGTTCTCTTGTTCAAGAAGGCAGGCGGCTATTTTTTTACTAAATAGTAAGTTTTTCGATAAAATTCTTCGATCTGTTTCTGAACATGGTCGCTTTGAATAAATTGAATTTGACAAGGAGGCAGGCTGTTGATGAAAGAAGCTCCATAGCGCTTATTCACAAGGCGCGAATCTAAGCAGACAACACAGCCGCGATCGCCTTTATCGCGTATGAGCCGACCGAAGCCTTGCTTAAACTTCATGATGGCTTGCGGCAAAGCATACTCTGCAAAAGGATCGCCGCCGCGCGCGGCAATTACCTCAGTGCGTGCTTGAATCAATGGCTCGTTTGGCACCCGGAAAGGCAGTTTGACGATAATGACGCAACGCAGATCTTCTCCGATGACATCTACACCTTCCCAGAAAGAGTCTGTACCAAATAACACGGCCCGATCAGCCGCCTTAAATCTTTCCAAGAGGGATTGTCGATTATCTTCCCCTTGCTTGAAGAGGCGAAATTTTTGTTCTTCTAATTTCTTTTGCAGTAATTGGTAGCAAGAATTAAGCAAAGTGTAAGACGTGAATAACACAAAAGCGTTACCGCGGCTCGACTGTAGGATTTGGGCAATCTTTTCACAGGCTTTTTGTTGATAATGGGGGTGTGAAGGCTCAGGCAAATCCACTGGGACTGCCAACATCGACTGCTCTTTGTAATTGAAGGGGGAGCCATAAATTTGCTCCACGATGATGCGATCGGGCAGGAGTTCAGGAATTAAGCCCAGGCGTCTGCGAATGAAATCGAACTGATTGTCAGTGGTGAGAGTGGCGCTGCATAAAACGACGGTCGGGAATTGACTAAAAAGGAAGTCGACCAAAGACTTAGAAACGTCTAAGTCTGCATGAACGAGTTGGATAGTCGGATTGGTCCTTAAGGCGTGAATTTCTATCCAGCGTACTTTATTAGGGTGAAATTCTGAAGCAGCGAACCCTTCCAAAGCTTTAGCGAAAAGACCTAAACGTTGGGAGAGCGCGCTGATATCATAACGAATACCTTTCGTCTGTTCATTTAATTGGTCATTATTGAGAGATTTAAGGTCCATCTCCAGGCTAGTCAGTGCTGTAATATACCGCTGGGTTTCCTGCAAGGTGTGTTGAATCTGGGGGAGAATTCTATCCTTCCAGTCGGGATGGGTGGTATGGTAAGGCAGTAGGCGCAATTTGCTCTCTTTCCACTCTTGCTCGAGCGAGGCTTGCGGCGATTGAAGGGTTTGTACAAAGGAGCCAAATACATGGAAGGTGTCCACGATATATTTTAAAAGATCTTTTCTGAGTGCTGGTAGATCAATTTGCAGGCGATTGACGAGAGAATTCACTTCACTCGTCACATTTTTTTTGCAACATTCCTGAATTTTTTCTTTAAGCAGCGGCAGCTTGCCATGAACCTTGCCTTGTTTTTCCGAAGTCAGGCGTGCCATGACGCGCAAGATTCCTAGTTGGGAGATGCGTGTGGCAAAAAAATCTGTGGCAATGTCTTCAATATGATGGGCTTCGTCGACGATCATGCGCGTGTAATGCGGCAACAGAGCGGGGTCATCAAATTTCTCATTTTCACTTCTGAAAAGAAGGTCGGCAAAGAGCAGGTTGTGATTCGCAATTAACAGCTGGGCATCTTCAGCTTCGCGACGTGCTTTGATAAAAAAACACTGCTTATAGTGAGGGCAGGCTGTATGGTTGCATGTGTCGCTTTCGGCGCACACTTTGTCCCAAGTTGTTCCTGAAGGCACAAATGAGAGGCTGGAGCGCGATCCATCGCTCGTATTTTCGGCCCAGGCTTCGATTTGCTCCAGTTCATGTCCTTCTTGGTCTGGTAAAAGACGGAATTCTTGCTTGGACTCTTGTAGTTTTCGCAAACACAGGTAGTTGCTCATCCCTTTTACGAGCACGGCTTTGATGTCGACGCCTAAAGCTTTCACAAGCATAGGAATGTCTTTATGCAGCAGCTGTTCTTGCAGAGTGATCGTATGCGTGGAGATGAGAGTGCGTTCTTTATTTTGGATGGACCACAAAATCGCAGGAATTAGATACGCGATGCTTTTGCCCGTGCCGGTTCCGGCTTCAATCAAAGCGATTTCCCCATGGTTGTAAGCATGCAGGATATTTTCCATCATTTTGATTTGAGGTTCGCGCATCTCAAAGCCTTTGATGGCCTTGGATAAGTGACCATCAGTTTGAAGCAAGGCACTGGCTTTAATGGGGCAAACGTGTTGCGCAGAAGGGGCTTGAGCCATGGAAGAATCCGGCGTGAGAATAAAGGGAGATTCGCTAAACCAAGCAGCTTAGCGAATCGATTCAATACTATTCAACATCTAAGAGATCTAAGAAGGCTTTGAGCTGCTTAGAACGGGTTGGATGGCGCATTTTGCGCAAGGCTTTGGCTTCGATTTGTCGAATTCTTTCGCGTGTGACATTGAATTCTACCCCGACTTCTTCTAATGTTTTAGGTTTCCCATCTAACAAGCCAAAGCGTTGAATAAGTACTTTGCGTTCGCGATCGGTTAAAGTGGCCAACACCTCATTCATTTTGTCTTTTAAAATCGAATAGCCTGTGGCTTCTGCAGGTGAATCTGCACCGGTATCTTCCAGGAAGTCTCCGAATTGACTTTCGCCTCCATCGCCGACTTCGGCTTGGAGCGAGATGGGGTGCTGTGCAATTTTATAAATTTCGCGTACGCGTTCAGCTGTAATGCCTAATTCGTTAGCAAGTTCTTCCGGACTTGGCTCTCGACCTGTTTCCATCATCAATTTTTTAGCGCCTCTCAGCACTTTATTGATGGTTTCGATCATATGCACTGGGATCCGAATAGTACGGGCTTGATCGGCAATGGCACGAGTGACCGCTTGGCGAATCCACCAGGTGGCGTAAGTCGAGAACTTATATCCGCGGCGATACTCAAACTTCTCAACAGCCTTCATCAAGCCCATATTTCCTTCTTGAATCAAATCTAAGAAGGAGAGGCCTCGGTTGGTATATTTTTTGGCAATGGAGATGACGAGGCGCAGGTTGGATTCCACCATTTCTCGTTTGGCTTCCTGGCTCTTATCCATCCAACGCTGCAGCATGCGCACGTCTTTCTTGAAGTCTTCCAGGGAGCGTCCTGCTGCTAGTTCGCGTTTTTTTAATTTGCGCTTCGCTGCATTCAACTTAGCTGCTGCATATTTATTGCGTTCAGCGCGGGGTTTTAATTCATTAATTTCTTTTTCAAGGGCTAGGAAACGTTCATAAGCGCGTAAAATGACCTCGCCGAAATCTTCAATGACATTATGCCGGCAATGCAGCCTGCGGAGGTAGGCTTGGGTGCGAATCCGGCATTTCTCAACTTCTTCTTCCATCTCAGCCGGGTTGCTTTCTTCCCCTTGCTTCAAGAGCAGGTTTTCTAACGAGGCGTCTTCTTCCTTCAGATGCTCAGCCAATTTGGGAAGAAGGAGTAGAAATTCATTTTTATTCAGGACTTCTTTTTCGGTGATGCACTTGTCGAAGCGTTCTTTACCTTGAATTAAAAATGTGGCGATGGAGATAGCTTCGGCTGTGGAGTAGCGAAAACGCATGATGATGCGCTCAATTTGAATTTGCGCTTTCTCAATCCGTTTTGAAATTTCGACTTCTTCTTCTCTGCTTAAAAGGGGGACTGATCCCATCTCTTTGAGGTACATTCTGACTGGATCATCGGGCGAGCCCTCAGATCTTTTCGGCATGCCTTCAAGTTCTTTTGCTTCTTTCTTTTTTTCTTTTTGCCGCTCTACTTCAGTTTGATTGAGGACCTGAACATCCATCCCGCTTAAGAAAATCAAGACTTGATCAATTTGATCTGCATTATCAAACGTCATGGGGAGGATTTCATTGATCTCCTCATAAGTAATATACCCTTGCTCTTTAGCAAGAGAGACCAGTTCATCTACCTTTTGCTGATGATTTTGAGAGAAGGTCTGTGAAAAATTTGCTTTGCTCATGTTTTCCTAAAGTTTTTGTTTCCAGGGGCATCCCGTCTAGATGAATGCAAACAATTTTCAAAAAATAAGTGAAAAATATGCGAAGTCAGATGGCACTGCGAAGGCTGTCTTTGCGAAGAGCTAAAAAAAGCTACTACTATTCTTTTCAATTTGCTATCCTCAACATCCTTAATTCCAAGTGGAGACGCCATGTGTCGTTTTGGGTCAATCGTTATTCGAAAAATTGTTGAAATATCTCTCGACAAAAGAGCATATTAGTTCCTCATAAACTCAAGTATCTTACATTTCGTCGAAAAATGGGTTGAGCAATTTTGTGACGAGAGGCTAGTTTTTGTCAAGGTTGAGCTGATTGCATTATAAAGACTTGAACATTAATCTCAAGATTATTCTATAGTATGCAACTTTTTGCGTTAGACGAAAAAAGGAAACTTGTGCCTGCCGGATATGCTTCGAGACAATGTGATTATCATTGCCTCGAGTGCGGGGGGATTGTCAGAGTCAGAGCAGGCGGCCATCGGCGTCTGCATTTTTATCATTTACAAAGTGCAATAGATTGCTCATTACACCAAAAAAGTATGGAGCACCTGCAGGTGCAGTCCTATCTTTTCGCAATTCTTCCTTCAGAAGATTGTGCGCTTGAACAGCCTTTTGCTGCAGTCAAGCGGATTGCCGATGTCGTTTGGTTTTCACGCAGGTTGATCTATGAAGTCCAATGTTCACCCATTACGGCTCTAGAAGTTCAAGCTCGCAATGAGGATTACCAAAAATGCGGCTATCAGGTCGTATGGATTTTACATGAACGCACATTCAATCAAAGGCGACTTTCGGCTGCCGAAAAATTTTTATTAGATTCTCCCCATTATTTTACGAATATAGATAAAGAGGGAAAGGGTATTATCTATGATTACTTTGCTCTGGTAGAAGCCAATCGACGAATACAAAGGCTAGCTTCCTGTGCAGTTCATCTGAATCAACCGGGCATTTATCCAACGCTTCCGCTTGCTATTCCTTTCAGAGAAGTGGCAAAACGCGCTCAAAACTGGAAACTATATTTCGCCGGGGACTTGTTTGATCTTTTTTATAAAAAAGAGAGTTATCCTCATCTCGAGTTATATTTTGCCGAAATCTATCGCATTGAGCAGCAAAGTTTAGCAAAAGCGCTGCCCAGAGCTAAGCCTGTAAATAAATTTTACGCTTTGCTCAATCGCTGGCTCATCCAACCTTACCTTTTGCTATTGCAAATTTTCTTAGAAAAATATTGCCGCTAAAAACCGATTTAAGGTGTGTGCATCATCGTCATCGTCAATGATCTCCCTCTAAAAACCTGTAAAGTAAATTTTTATCGCAAACAAGGCAAAGAGCGCCAAGGCGCAAAGGGGAGCTCTTAAGGATCTTCTGGCGTTTTCAGTCTTCGCTAAGGGTTTTTTTTACTTGCGCTGCAAGTATCAAATGAGTAGGTGCTATCCCTAAGGCTACGCAGAGCCTGAAAACAGACTTTTAGCTTTGCGTGTAAGAGTGAAAACACCTTCCTCTTTGCGTCTTGGCGACTTTGCGTTCTTTGCGTTAAAAATTTTTATCGAATACTTTTTAATCGCAATCTTCAAATTCATTATAAGATTTAGCTTTCCTGTATTTACTATCAAATTATTTCAAATAAAAATCTAATTAAACATTAGCGAGTTAATTAAATTATTAGTATATAATGATATTAAGGTTAGCATTTTTTGGAGGTTTTATGATGAAAACTTCAATTCGCTCTTCTCTAGAGGGAACTCCTCTTTTGGTGTCTTCCACAAATCAAGCAGCCAAGTTTGGTCCCATTCAAGCCGGCGACATCCTAACCTGCCAAAAAGGGAATCTGATGACATCCACTGGTCAAAGAGCCTTAATGCGTGGATCGAGCCTTGCGAATTCAACGCATGTGGCTGTCGTAAGATCTGTGGGCAAAAAACGAATTGTTCTCCTAGAGGCGATCAATCAAAAAGACAGAAAAGGAGTTTACGTCACCGAATACACTCCTGAAACTTTTAGAGAAGAGTTTATGGGAGTGAAAGGGGTGCATGTGCTTAGAAATGATCAACTCAGCAAAACTTTGCGGCGGACGATTCGAGATTTTGCGAAGGCTTACGGGAAAGAAGGAGAGGCCAAAGCTAAATATGGCATCAAGCACTTGGCCAGCACGACACTTAAAACGGCTAAAGATAATGATAAGGGACGTTTAAGGACAGTTCACTCGTATCATGATGGAAGATTGATGACTTCCAAAGGAAAAGAAAGGGACAAATCAATTTGCTCTGAACTTGTCGCTGAGATAGTAAAAATATCTCAAATTAAAAAAGAAACTAAAAAGGGGCATCTGAAGGGAGCTGATCTGACTGCGAAAGTTCTGAAAAAACTTCAAGCAGAAGGCAAAGTATTAAATGTAAGTTCGGAGCATGTCAGTGTAGGTCGTATTGAAAAAGAGCTGATTAAACATGGTTTTCATTCGACCGCAATCTCCAGGGATGGGGTGTATAAAACTAGCGAACGACCTCGTTAAAAATGAGAGGGACTTTATGCATACGCATAGGACTGAAGGCGCGCCTTTAGAGTGGAGTCCGGCATATCCCGCAGATAAAACTTCTCCGGCTGAGAAAAAGGATCTTGCCGATCTGTCAGAAGTAAAAGAAAAAAAGAGCGGTAAATTGACGAGAGCTAGGGTTATTCTCTCTTCATCAGCTTCAGTGAAGCCCTCCTTGCGAGCTCTTGGTTTTATGTTGGCACATAAAACAACCAGGGGTGAAACCTCTAAAATGTATAAAGCTAAAGCGGTGCATTCAGTTTTTAAACTGGTTGACGTGTGGACGAAATTTTATTTTGGTGAAGATGCTATAGGAAAAGCACGCAATATTGGGCGTAAAGAAATGTTAGCTAATGAGGAGGATTTTGATGCTGCTAGTGAACTTCTAGACGCACTTAGAAAAGAGCAAGGAATAAGCAACATGTCCTTTCGTCCTGAAAGCAAAATTGCCGATGGGATTTGCGCTGGAATACGTCTGGATATCGCCCAAAGGCATTTGTGTAATGGAGAAGATCTAGCGGATATTATTCGGAGTAATGAAAAGGGCGCTTCCAAGGAAGCTGCAGCTAATCAGGCTGTTTATGAAATTCTAAACGCGAACCCTGAGTCTACAAGTAAAAAAATGCTGGCAACCCTCGCAAGTTTAGAGCAGTTGTCCAAATGCGAGGGAGGGAATGAAGCCTTTCATACAGATTTCAATTTAGTGGGCCAAGCTTTGGTGCAGGCAGACCCTATTTTGAGTGCGAACTTACCCATTTATGACGATTTCGCACGTGAGTATCCTCTAGATCAAACCAATCCCAAGGATTTGCCCCACTTAATACGCGCTTTAGTCGATGAACAAAAGGCGAGAATAATAGAACATACAACGAAAGCGAAGTCTGGGGAGGGTGAGGAGGTTGAGGCAGAGAGCTGGTTGCATACAAAATATCAAGTATTCACAATTAAAGATCCTGTTGCATTTCAACAGGCCGTTTTAGTTAAAATTAATCAAGACTTCAATGAAGCCGTCCAAGGTAAATCGGGGAGTGAAATAAATCAGCTTGCGGTTCAGCGTGAAAAAAACATTCAAGTTTTAAACTGGACAGTTGCATTTTTGCAGCTTAAGGAAGCCGCTGATGCCGCTAAGTTCATGCCAGCTGCTGGCACCGCCGCTGCCCATAAACCTGAACCTAAATTTTGGAATGCTCTCGGGAGCAAGGCCTTAGCTATTCTTGGTAATAAGTCAGCTTCAACCTCTTCTTTATATGACAGCATATCTGATCCCTTAATGCGTCACGCGATTCAAAGCCTGAGTGAAGACCGCGCAGACGATACCACTTATCATACCGTAGCAAGTTTGCGCGGCATCAAACTAACGTCTGTAATGGACGTGATGGGCCATTCTTCAATGCATACAGATGCCTCCTATCTGAGTAATTTGCCGAAATTAGGAGAGGGCATGTATTCTGTGAGTTTAGATACAAGGACTGGTGCTCATGCGATTACTTATGTCAAAGTTTCCGAGAATGAAGGCTACATTCTCGATCCAAATGGTTTTCAAATCCGCTGTAAAGATGCGCAGCATACGATTCAGCAATTCAAAAAACTGCTTAAGCTTTATCCGGAAGCTGATGAAAAAAGTCCCTCCTATCAAAAAAGAGAGCCAGATCATCACCTGGCTTTTCAAAAGATGGAAGCTAAAAAGTGATCTGCTAGATTAAAAAATATTATACTGCAGATTACTGTTCGCCTGGTTGACGTAGTGCTGCATGCTTGGATCTATTCCACCCTTGTTAGGCATTGACTGTCCATCTCGAATCGCAGTTAACATTTGGCCAAGCATATTTAGGCCTGTCCCATCTTTTTTATCTGACCAGTATCCCTCTTTTGTACTGGAATCATTATGCTCGAGTAAAAAAGCCCCTTTAGTTGCCTGCAGTTGATCCATAAACCCTGGATTTTGCTTGAATTTAGCTTGCAGAACTTCCCACATTGCTTGATCTCTGGCGCCCCCTACGGAATTGGCTTTGCCACCGCTCCAACTTGTGGCAGCAGGAGTACCAATGGCGAGCTGAGATTTATATTTTGCTTCCAGTTTATTACGCAGGTCGAATGCTTGCTGCCCATTTGCTGTAAAAAATCCCGCTAATTCTGCTGGAGGTAAACCGGCCAAAATATACTTGCGCCATTGAAAAGCAGCTTCGGAACACTTAAAGGATTTTCCAAAAACATTTATACCATTGGGACAATCGGCAAAATTTCCCAAAAATTCGGTAGGGCCTGTTTTATAGAAAGCGACATACCCATCTCTCTTGGCAATATTAGCTATTGCAATCACTTGCGGGGTCTGTTGAGCCTGGTTTGAAGTCTTAAATGCTAAAGGAGATTTATCGTATATTTCATTAAAATTGGTAATAATATGATCAGCTTTATCTTGACCCCACGAATTAGCTTGATTGACTCGGGCATTGATGCCATCAGCAAAAGCTTGCC
This sequence comes from Parachlamydia sp., assembly GCA_002786175.1. GTDB lineage: Bacteria > Chlamydiota > Chlamydiia > Chlamydiales > Parachlamydiaceae > Parachlamydia. Next base: position 70,774 of record PEQL01000008.1, on the reverse strand, counting down.
GGGGAGTAGGTGATTCCATCGCGTCATCGTAAATTTTCAATACATCAGGAACTTGAGTTCCATGCATATACTTTCCCATTCCATTTTGATCTTTTAGCACTGCTTCAAAAGTTTGTCTTAATGCCTGAATAGAAGCTGCATCCTGGCTTTGTCCACTTTTGGCTTTGAATAAATGGGTGATCTTATATGAGGGGTGTTGTTGATTATGAACGGAGACTTTTGCGGAGAGCTTTTGATAAAAAGGCTGGAAAATTGGGCTTGCCTCTAAACTGGCCTGATGATTCTTAACAAAATTACAGACCGTTTCGAGCTTATAGCTTTTAAAGCCCAAAAATTTAGCGATAAAAGTTATAAGTCCTTTACTTTTAGCTTCGAGGTGTTCGATATTATTTCGTTTTGTTACTTTTAAGACGTATTTATCCCCATGATCAACGTACTTTTGCATCGCTCCGATTGAATCAACCATTTTTACACCTATTAATTTAATTAATGCTTTTTAAACGATCTAATATTTTTATTATAAAGGAATAAGAAGGGAAAGTCAAAAATAGCCGGCCATGGAGATCTCAAGAAACTTGAAAATTGGTTGGGGGGCCAACAAGGATCGCCATCTTTTGGAAACTACTTTTCTCATATTTTTGAATATGAGGCCTTTCGTCATTTTAAAATCTTGAGCGCCAGCAAAGGTAAAATCCCGATTTTTGAATTCCATTGTGTATACTTTTTGACGAATTTTAAGAATCCATGTATACTGGCTGGTTAAGTATAACAAATTTAACAAATCCAATTAAGGTTAAAAAAAAATGGCTGAAGAAAAAGAAAAGAAAAAACCTCGTGTTCCAACTGCTCAAAAGCGTGAACTCCAAAATAGCAAGCGCCGTTTGAGAAATAAAGCGTTCAAATCAAGCGTAAGAACTGCTGTACGTAACTTTGAAGAAGTTGCTAAAACTGGCGATCAAGCCCAAGCCACTCAGCTGTTAAACGAAGTCTATAGCTTGATGGATAAAGGGGTGAAGAAGGGCATTTACAAACTCAACAAAGCCGGCCGCACTAAATCTCGTTTAGCCGCTCACGCAGTTTCTAAAGCCTAATTTTTTATAAAACCTGCTTGAGATTCTCTTGCAGGTTTCTTTAACAATGCTCCTCTAGGCGCCTTTGCCATCTTTGCGATCATTTATCGGATAATTTCCAGACTTTCTTCCCGAATTTCCGAAAAATCATTAACAAAGAGGGCAAAAGCGCCTAGACGAGCATTGTTTTTTTCAAATCTTGAGTGACAAGTGCGTTCAGGTTGTGCTAGCATCTTACCAAAATCTAAACATCCAATATTGTGTATGAGGTAACCGTGAATAGCAAGTGTCGGATTTTGATCTTTTGTTTGTTTCTTTTACAAATCGCGTTTCTTTCTGCTTTTGAAGGCTTTCCTACGCCTGATCGCATCCTTTCCATTCCCATGCGAGATGGCAAAGAGCTTCCTGCGGCAGTTTTTTTACCTTCTTCGTATCAAGGAGAAAAAATCCCCTGCATTTTACTGCGTAGTTCGGCTGGGATTTCCACACCTTATGCCTTGGTGCATGCTCCTATCAAAGAAAAAGGGTACGCCGTGGTGATTCAAGCCACACGCAGCTTTGTTGATGCAGAGGGCAAGTCTTTTCCTTATGTCAGTGATGGCTGGGGAGAGTTGCAGGATGGCTATGATACGGTCGAATGGCTTGCAGCAGCGCCTTTTTGTAATGGGAAAGTGGGGACGATGGGGACTTCTGCCATGGGCATTACGCAATTAATGCTCGCGCCATCCGCGCCTCCGGCCTTAAAATGCCAGCACATCCGCTTTGCCGCGGCGAGCATGTACCACCACGCTACCTATCCAGGCGGGCAAATCCTTAAAAATCAAGCGGAAAGATGGCTGGGGTATTGCGCACGCGATCCGGGTGTTCACAGCTATTTATGCAATCACCCCTACTATAATGATTTCTGGGAACAGTTCAACACAGTTAAGGTGGCAGATCGCGTAAAAGCTCCTGCTGTGCATATTGGAGGATGGTTTGATACATTTATTCAAGGGACGATCGATGCCTTTGTTTCTCGTCAAAAAGAAGGGGCAGAAGGTGCCCGCAACAAGCAAAAGCTTGTGATTGGACCCTGGCATCATTATTGGCCTTTGAGTATGGCGCTAGGTGATTTTCAGATGCCCCAAGCAGGAATTAATCCTCCCTTTGATTTTAGCGCAGAAAAATGGTTCGAGTTTTACTTGAAAGAGGGTCCTGATCTCAGTGAAGAGCTTCCACCTGTAGTTTATTACGTCATGGGGCCTTTTGATGGATCTGCTTCCTCAGGCAATGTGTGGAAAACAGCCGTAGAATGGCCGCCTCAAGCCCAACCGACCTCTTTATATCTCGCGCAAGATGGTCGTTTAAGCCCCAAGGCAGACTCCATCTCGAGTTCATTAAGCTATGTTTACCACCCAGAAAATCCTGTGCCAACCATTGGCGGCCAAAATTTATTCCTAGAAGCCGGACCTAAAGACCAAAGAGAGATTGAAAAGCGAGACGATGTGCTCATATTTACAACCGCTCCGCTAGAGGAAGATCTTGAAGTGACTGGCCGGATTAAAGCGCTTATTTATGCCACTTCTTCGGTAGCGAATACTGATCTCTCAGTGAGACTTAGCGATGTGTATCCGGATGGCAGGAGTATTTTAATTGCGGACGGTTTGTATCGGCCGGGAATTTTAAAACAAGGGGAAGCTTTAAATGAGCAGCATCCTTTGGAAGTTGAAGTCGATCTCTGGTCGACAAGTCTTGTTTTTGCGAAAGGGCATGCCATTCGGGTTGCTGTCACGAGCTCCAATTACCCGCGCTTTGAGAAAAACCCCAATGTGGGGCTGGCCGGTGAATATTCAGGTCGTTTTCTACCTGCTAAAACTGCGATCCATATGGGAAAATCCTTTCCTTCTCAAATTATTTTGCCTATGATCCAAAATACCGGCAACAAAGGATAGGGATGAAGGTCATTATTTTAGCGGCAGGAGCAGGCAAGCGGCTGGGGAGTGAAAATATTCCCAAACCCCTGACAAAACTCATCAATGGCCAATCCATTTTGGAGTTCCAGCTGGAACGGTTAAAACCTCACGTTTCACTTGATGATATCATTTTGGTCGTTGGCTATCAGAAAGAGAAAATCATGGAGGCTTTTCCGAATGTATTATTTGTGTACAATCCTGATTTTGCCCAGGAAAATACGGCGAAAAGCTTGTTAAGAGCCTTGAGAAAAGTGAATGAGGATGTGCTCTTATTAAATGGAGATGTGATATTCCATCTTTCTGTATTGGAACAATTGTTAACGTGTGCCTCAAGCTGTATGCTGGTGAATAAAGAATCCGTCGGCAAAGAGGAGGTTAAGTATCGAACAGATGAGAAGCATCAAATTGTCGATGTTTCTAAAGAGATTGAATATGCCGAAGGAGAGGCATTAGGGATCAATTTTTTTTCCAAAAATGATATCCCACTCCTTATTAGCTGTTTAGAGCGCTGTTCTGCAAAAGATTACTTTGAACAGGCCATTCAATGGGCCATCTTAGCCGGGATGAAGGTGCAGGCGAAAATTGTCCTTGCTTCCCAGTGCATGGAAATCGATTTTCCTAGAGATTTGCAACGAGCGAATCAAATGCTTAAACTTTGGGAAGAGGGAATCTCTACATAACAGGTGGCTTGCCGATGAAAACGTTTTTCAATTTCTAATAATTCATCTAGTGAGCCTTCTTGAACAGTATATTGTTGTGAGAGGGCATTTCTTAGCATTTTTTCCAAAACGGCTCGCGAAATAATTTTTTCTGATAAACGGCATAAAAAATCCGCGTGATTTCTGTTAGAGCGATAGTACGGAGCTTTTTTAGGAATCAATAAATATTCCATCGCCTCGGCGTCATAATCCCAAAGTAAAGAGGTGTGATGCAAAATCCGATTCTTGCAGATGTACTGGGCGTTGCCGCCAAACTTATGGTTCCCCAGAACATAGTCATTTTCCAAGAGGTTGAATTCTTCCCACGGAAAAACTTTAGCGTAAAATTGTTTAGCCCATGCATGAATGTGAGAAGGATAGCTGGGGGCATTTAAAAGCTGGTTTTGTACAATAAAAGAAACGAAATATGTTTTTGAGTCCACATAAACCGTCCCCCCACCGCTAAACCGGCGAACGACTGGGATTGGATGTTGGCGGATTTTGTCCAAGTTGATTAGTTCCTCAACCTTGCCTGAAATTCCCATCACTATGGATGGGTTTACGGCAGTGTTGAGTATGCACCAGTTGTGCGTGTCGGCTCTTAATAAAGCTTCCTCAAGTTGGAGTTGACGGAAGATAGAGCATCCCTGTAAGTCAACCACATTGAGGGGTGGTCTTTGCGTATCAGCCATTTTGATGAGCGTGCGGTTTAGCGAGAGTGATCATCAAAATCGAAATATCGGCCGGAGAAACACCAGAAATACGCGAGGCTTGTCCCACGGAAGACGGGTGGTGCTTCTTCAGTTTTTCGCGGGCTTCATTGCGCAGGCCGCTGACAGTGGCAAAATCAAAACCTTCGGGAATGCGAATATTTTCCAAATGGGATAGCTTGGCAACTTCACTTTTTTGCCGATCAATATAGCCTGCATAAGACAGATCTAATTCCACCTGCATGTTGATTTCTTCACCGTGGTCTACGACATCCTCGGGGTAATCATTCAGTAGCCCTTGATAGGTGATCTCAGGGCGGCAGAGGAGTTGTGCTAACGATGAGCCCTTGCCATTGAGTTGCTTGTAGATTTTGCTTAAACGAAGTGTTTCAGCTTGGATTGTTTGCTTCTTATGCTCCAGGCGGGCAAATTGGGCTGCATCAATCAGTCCCTTTTCGTAGCCGTAGTGGCGTAAGCGTAAGTCTGCGTTATCTTGCCGCAAGAGGAGGCGGTGTTCAGCGCGACTGGTAAACATTCGATAGGGTTCATCCAGTCCTTTGGTGATTAAGTCGTCAATCATGACGCCAATATACGCTTCGCCGCGACCCAGGATAAGAGGGGGTTTGCCTAGGGCTTTGCTAGCAGCGTTAATACCTGCGATGATGCCTTGGCCGGCAGCTTCTTCATAACCTGAAGTGCCGTTAATTTGTCCCGCTAAAAAGAGTCCCTGAATCAACGTTGTTTCGAGAGAGGCGCTCATTTGGCCGCTCTTGACGTAGTCGTATTCAATGGCGTAGGCAGGTCGCATAATTTCAGCATGGCGCAGGGCGGGAATGCTTTGAATAAACTGCAGCTGCACATCGAAGGGAAGGGAAGAGGAGACCCCATTGACATAGATTTCTTGGGTGTGCAATCCCTCGGGTTCTAGAAAAATTTGGTGCCTTTCTTTGTCTGCAAAGCGGACAACTTTGTCCTCGATCGAGGGACAGTAACGGGTACCTATGCCGGTAATTTTGCCTGAATACATCGGAGAGCGATGAATGTTAGCAAGAATAATTTGCTTGGTCTCTTCAGTGGTATACGTGATGTGACAGGAAATTTGCGGCAGTCGCGGTAAGCCTTCGTCATCGAAAGAGAATTTAACGTTGGGATCGCCTGGTTGTTCTTCGCAGATGGAAAAATCGATAGAGCGTCTATTAACTCGCGGAGGCGTTCCTGTTTTGAGCCGGCCTAATTTGAAGCCGAGTTTTTCTAGGCTGGCTGATAATCCTACTGAGGGTTGATCTCCGGCACGGCCGCCGGCGTAGTTAGTTTCTCCGATATGGAGCAGGCCTCTCATAAAAGTGCCCGATGAAATGACGAGCGTACTCGCGTAGTAGATAATGCCTTCTTTAGTCAACACCCCTTGCATCTGATCATTTTCCACAATCAGATCTTCAATAGTGCCTTGTTTAATATCTAAATTAGGTTGTTTTTCGAGACGATTCTTAATTTCGAGCTGATAGGCGGCTTTGTCGGCCTGCGCGCGCGGCGCCCAAACTGAAGGGCCGCGAGTTGAATTGAGCATGCGGTATTGAATGCCCGTGACATCGATCACTTTTCCCATAATGCCGCCTAGGGCGTCAATTTCTCGCACAATGTGCCCTTTGGCGATGCCGCCAACAGCTGGATTGCAGCTCATTTTCCCGATGGTATCGAGGTTCATTGTGAGTAAAAGTGTCTTAGCGCCCATGCGAGCGGAAGCGAAGGCAGCTTCACAGCCAGCGTGACCCCCTCCCATTACTATGACATCGTATTTTACGGGGAATTTCCACATCATCGGACTACCTTAATTACTTAGAAAAGATGCTTATATTGCAGTCGAACTGCTGATTTGATTTTTAAAGGGCATTTTTAAGCACAGGCTACGCTCAAGCTTAAAATCTAGCTGTCAAAAATCAAAGCGCCAGCCCAACTGCAATATATTCCTTCCCGCATACAAGTATTGTTCGGAAAGGAAAGCTTCATTTATTTGGTTTTATGACGATCGCGGCGGCTGCGTTTTTTACGTTTATGCTTGGATATTTTTGCCTTTCTCTTCTTTTTTACAGACGACATGTTGTCTCCAATTGGATCATGGTTAAAACTGAATGCTTTGATAGATCTTGCACAGCGATTTCAAGCATTTTTTATATTCTGAAGCTTTGGTTTAATGCACCCACGTATGGTATTTCAATTCGTAATAAAAAGTAAAGGAGAAATTTCCCTGTTGTTAATTGTAATAATCCTTTAAAAGAAGTTCAAAAAAAGGAAAAACGATGCAGCAAATCTCAAGAGAAGAGTTAATCACGTGGAATCAAGAGGGATTGATTCCAGGGCCCACCGAAAGTGAGGAAGAGTATCTAAAGCGTGTTGAATTTTGTTTGCAACTAAAGCAGCAGCTAACAAAGGAACTTGGAACGACACTCCCTTTTCAGGAAAGTGATCTTGCGAGTCAAACCATTTTTGAGTCCGCCTGGAAAAAAACTTTTCCTCTTTTTGGAATACGCCCCTCCTGGGTGCCTCTATTTTTTAGCAACGTGAAGTTAACTCCCTGGCATGGAGGGTGCGCCTGGATTTTCCAATTAAATGAAAAAGCCCCTCTGGCAGGATTGCTGCAATTGCGAAAATCCTTTGCAACACAATCAATATTTACAAAAATGTACCAGCGCGACGAGTTGATTGCGCACGAATTGGCGCATGTAGGCAGGATGTGTTATCACGAACCAAAATATGAAGAATTCTTTGCCTATCAAACATCCACATCTTGGCTTAGACGGACGTTGGGGCCGATTGTGCAATCGTCCTATGAAAGTTTAATTTTTGTCTTTGCCCTTGTTTTCGTGCTTTTTTTTGATCTATGGATGGTGTTAGCAGAGCAATCGCCTAATACCCTAACAGCTTGGGCGATCAAACTCATTCCACTTGCCCTGCTTGCCTATGCCGGAGTGAGACTGGTTAAAAGGTGGCAAACCTTAAAAAAGGCTCGAAATGTGCTTCTTCAGATTGTTGTTAATGAAGAATTAGCTGATCAAGTGCTCTATCGCTTAACCGACAATGAAATAGAATCCTTTGCAAACATGAATGGGAGGGAAATTCAAGATTACTTTGAGAGCTATCAAACGCAGTCCCTGCGTTTGAAAATGATCCAAGAGCTTTATTTTGCGAAAGAGCGCGGTTAACCGCTGAAACACCAATAGGAGAGTGTTTTTCCCTATGCCTCTGTGGTTCCGTTTCGCTCCACTATTGGAAAGCAAAGATTGTGCCACGACTGTTCCATGGGCTAAGCAGCCCTCTCAGCATCTTTGCTCTTCTGCGCTGAATGCCATTCACAGGCTTTTAAGCTCAACATCTCTCCTTAAAAAATACTAAAATCGTGTCTGTGCTTCTGTGGTGTGCCTTGAAAATGGAATAGAAAGGTCATTGAGAGTGAGTGGCTTTTATTTGGCGAAGCTACGCCTCTGTTGGGCATTGCCGATATTTAATTCCCCGCGGTATTTTGCAATTGTACGCCTGGCGCACTCAATACCGCTGAGCCGTAATTTTTCTGAAATTTTGTGATCAGATAAAGGTTTGGATTTATCTTCTTTTTCGATAATCGTCTGAATGGTGTTTCTGACGGTTTCTGAAGAGATATCAGTGCCTTCGGAGGTCAGATAGGCGTTTGTGAAAAAAAAGCGAAAAGGAAAAATGCCGCGGGGAGTTTCTACATATTTGCCAGAAACGGCGCGTGCGATCGTGGATTCATGCAAATTTAAATTCTCTGCCACGACTTTCATAGTTAGTGGTACCAACTGTCCAGCAGGACTTAGAAAAAATTGTGCATGATATGTCGCGAGGAAAGAGGTAATGCGTTCAATTGTCGAATTTCTTTGCTCTACATTACGTAAAAGCCACTTAGCTGAAACAATGTGCTGCCGAATAAACTCATGGGTCTTGAATGGAAGAGAAGGGTCTTCTAGCATATGCATATAGCGCTTGTTCAAGCGGATAGGGGGAAGAAAGTCAGAAGACACTGAAATATGCAGCGTGCCATCGTCTTCAGTAATTTGCGCATCTGGGACTATTGTTTGCACAGATTCATGTGAGAAACAGGTTCCGGGGTTCAGATCCAGTTTAGAGATTTCTTCGCGAATAGTATCTTTAATTTTTTCAAGAGAGCAGCCTAGGTTTTTTTTGATATTTAGCAAGCGATTATGGAGAAGATCTTGATAGTGTAAATCAATAATTTGATAAGCTAGCGTCTTTTCTTTACGTAAACAGCGCAGTTGAATAAGGAAGGATTCTTGCAAATTTTGCGCTCCGACCCCAAATGGTTCAAAGGTCTGAATTTCTTTTAAAACTCTCTGCAGGTCTTTGATAGAGAAAGTGGTTAATAACGCAATTTCGCTGAGAGGAGTTTTGAGAAAACCCCGCGCATCAAAGTTACCAATTAACGCTTCTGCAATATCGATCTCGTGATGCTCTGTAAAAGACTGGCTAGCGAGATTCATCAAATGTTCAAACAAAGTCATTTCTGCCTGGATCGAACTCATTTGAAAGCTTTTTAATTTCTCCTCTTCAGCTGTTTGAGCAGTATAGCTTCCGCTTTCGGAAAAATAGTCGCGAAACTCTTCATCGATTTGCTTGAGAATCTCAAAATCTTTCTCACTGAAAGATAGCTCCCTTTCAGGAGGGAAATCTTCATCTAAAGACTCCTCGGCTTCCTCTTCCTCGATATTATGTTCTTGATCTTCAGCAGGACTTTCTTCAGAAAGTTCTAGGACTGGATTTTGTGCCATCTCCGCTTCAAGTTTATTCGCTAATTCCAGTAGCGGCAGCTGCAGCAAGTGAATGGCCTGTTGCATTTGCGGAGACATAATCATCCGCTGTGTTTGTTTAAGCGATTGCGAAATTTTCGCTTGTTGCTCGAGCGAAAATGAGTGGGACATATTCTTTCCTTTTAAAGTTGCTCTGAAACTAACCCATAATATATGTTATAATTTTATTGAATCATATTCCGAGAAATCATGAGCAGCCCGCAGCCTCATGAGGATAATATCCTCATTATTAATTGCAACCCGCAGCTATTAAAAGATCTACAATCGATATTAAATCGTGCTGGCTATTCCATTTTGACAGCTAAAAGCGCAGAAGAAGGAATACAGTTCCTAAAGAGTCAGTCTTTTGCGTTGATTATTTGCGACCATGATCTTCCCAAGCTGAACGGCTTAGAAATGTTAAAGGAATCGCATGTTCTGGCCCCCGAATCGATGCGCTTAATTCTTGTCGGAGGGGAAGAACATCCCATGCTTTCGCCTGCCATTGAAAGGGGGGAGATTACGCATTGTATCTTAAAGCCTGTGGTTTTGGAGGCCTTTCTGGTCACCGTTAAAGGGGCAATTGCTCATTTTAAAGCTATGCAGGAAAATCGAAGGTTGCAAAAACTTCTTTTTGACCAGAATCAAAACATGCGAAGAAATGATCAATCCCAACAAAAAGTCCTAAAGATAAGAGAGGAGATCCTTAAAGGAAAAATTCCTGAAGATCTTCGTAGTTTCGAAATCGCAGCCGTTTATTTAACTTCTAGAGGCGAGGATGGTAATTTTTTTGAATTCTATCATCCCTCAGCCAATATATTAGATGTGGCTATCGGAGATGTAAGAGGCGATGGACTTCCGGCGGCCTTGATTGGAACGACTGTCAAAAATCGCTTGCTGCGTTTTGCCTTACCTATGAGCCGTGTACAGGTGTACCGGAAAGGTAAAATCTGGAATGAAGATCTGTTTACTCCTGAAGAGATTTTGTCATTAATCAATCAAGATCTCGAGACTTTCTTAGGCGGGGTGGATTATTTTGTGGGGTTAATCTATGGAAGGTTCGATACTGAAGCTCAAACTTTTACTTACATGAATCGGGGATTTCCGCTATTTTTTCATTATCATTTTAAAAAAAATATTTTCACTCAATCTCAAGGTCCTTCGATCCCTTTAGGAGTTTTAAAAAACGGACCTGAAGCCCCCATTAGCATAGAGATTGGTGAAGGTGATCTATTTATTTTCCCTTCAGAAGGCCTCAGTAAGGCGTGTTCTCCTACAGGGGAACTATTTGATGTTTCCCTTTTGAACGAGATCGTATTAACGCATCGTGGGTCTTCTGCAGAGCATATTCTAAGGCTGATTAGGCAGGCGGTGGCTGAGCATACGCAACAAAATAACTTTGCGGGAGATTTCACATTAGTCATTGTGAAAATAAAAGAAATGGTGCCGCAAAATTTAAATTATGAAGGTCTTGCAAAATTTGCTTGTGATCTTTCTCAACTGCAAGCCGTCAGAAGTTTTGTGGATCGCATTTGTAAAAATGCTCCGGGGGATTGTGAATATTTGTCTACTCAGATTCAACTATTAATAAGTGAAGTTTTTAGCAATTTAGTTAAATATGCCTTTCCAGACAGGCTACAGCCTTTAAAGGAGACTGTTATCATTGCTGGTTCATTAGGCAAAGAGGGGATTCAATTCGAAATTTCAGATAAAGGAATATCCATCGACCCCTCTAAAATGAAAGAGCCGGCTCTTTCTGGCGAAGATGAATCGGGTTTTGGATGGTATATTATCCGAGCCATCGCCGATGAACTCACTTATATCCCTAAGCGGACTGCAGAAGGATGGAATCATTTACATGTTTTTAAAAAATATTTAACTCAAGAGGTGAGAATGAACCTGACACATACGCTTAAAGATAATGTTTTGATTATTACTCCTGAGTTTGAAAATCTGGATACCAAAAATGCAGGAGATTTTAAGAATCAGGTCATCGATCTCATTTCAACTTATGGAAATCAAAAAGTGATTTTTGACTTGCATCAGTTGCAATTTGTGGATAGCTCTGGTCTCGGCAGTTTTTTGTCGATTCTAAAAGTCTTAAATAAACAGGGGGGGGACCTTAAGCTGTCACGCTTGAATCGTTCGACGCAGGCCACTCTCGAAGTCGTTTCTTTGCATAAAATCTTTGAGATTTTTGCAGGAAATGAAGATGCTATACGCTCATTTAAATAAAATGAGGCTCGAATTGGGATTAAATGATTCAATCTGGTAGGATAAGCATTTTAATGAATAACACTTTATAAAATTATGCATCGTTTTTTTACACAACGTCATCAGCTTCTAGGGCTGGCTTTAGGTCTTTATCTGATTCCCCTCTGGGTGGTTTCAGTCTTTAGTATGTCCTATGTCAGCCATTCGCAAAGCTGGCGAGTGCTTTCTTTAGGACTTTTACTTAGCCTGGCAGGAGCTTTTGTGCTTTTTTTTGTGCTTAGAGGCTGGGAAGAAGCATTGAAGATGGTCTATACGCAGGAGATCAGTGAAAATTCATGTATGGATGAGGTCGGTGAACCTTGCTTAAAAAGTGAAGAGCTCTTCAAATTAGAAGAGCAGATCCAGGCGCTTGAATTTCAAAACAAAAGACTTGTACAAGAACTCAGCGACCAAGTTGCGAAAACGCAAGAAGATTTGAGCCAGCTCAGTTTGATCACTGAGGAATATGCCTCTTTTCGCACCCATGCTGAAGAAAAAATCGAACAGAATGAAATCTATATCCACGAGCTGCACCAGGAAATTTCAGATCAAAAGAACGCATTACAAACGAAAGATAAGTGGATTCTTGATTTAGAAAGCCAGGTCCAAGATCGCAGCTATGAAGTAAAGACGCTGCTAAAATTGACCGATCTTCCGCAATTCAAAAAAGAAGCTTTGATGGAGAAAGAAGAAAAGATAGTCCATACGAATGGATCTTTTTTTAGGCCTTCTCCCTCGCTTTATTCTCTCAACGAAGAAGTTCTTGATGAGGCTAAAGTGCACAACCCAGAAGGTGCCTCTCATCACTTGAAACAATGCATCGATATTGCTCAAAAAATTACTGGGGCTAATCATTTTGCCAGTGGGTCTTCACTCTTTCGAGATCTTCCAGTCAACAGCTATGCTTTGGATTTACGGCGTTTATGCGATAGCTTAGGCAATGAAAATATGGCGGCCGTTGGGGTTTATTCCAAGAAAGAAAACCGCTTATTATTTGCCAATCATGAGATTCGCAACTTACTGGGATGGAGTTCAGAAAAATTTGCGCAGGATTTCTCTGAAATTGTCCAAGAGGGATTCCCAGAATGGAAAAATAAAGTTTTTAGCCTGATTGAATATGAAGAAGGGAAGGTGCGCTTGCTTGTAAAAACGAAAGCAGGTGAAAATCTACTCTTAAATTGCCATCTTGGACTTATCCCTGCTGGAATCTTTCGCAATCATGTTGTAGCGGTCTTTTATCCCGCATAGCTCTTAGCGAATCACAAACTCATCCAATTTTTTCCGTTTAGCCTCTGTTTTTTTGTTTAGTTTTGAAGTTCTCAAAAGTACAGGCATTTTAGCAAGCAGCATGTTTTCTTTTCTTGTGATGATTGATAACTCAGTGCCTGATGGATTGGAGAAGATGCTGTGTACAGGAATTGCATCACTCGCATTATAGACAGTTTGAGTGGAATGAGAAGAGTCCATATCATCGGAATTTGTGATAGAAACCTTTGTTTTTTGACGGGTAACCAATTTCCCTGCATGCCACAAGACTTGTTTAATCGTCTTGTCTGGAAAGATTTGCGGGATTTTGCATTCAACCTTCGTTTGCACGTTAAGCAAATCGACATTTGTGGAAACGACAGCTATTTTCTTTGCGAAAGGCGCCTCCCAACTAAAAGATTTAACTTCTGAATTAAAATTTTGTTCAAAAAAAATGCCCTGCATCCGAATATCAAAAACTTTCAGATGATTTTGATAAGATGCCGCCAGAAAGGTGTTATCGGCAGACCAGGAGAGATCGCCATTCTCAACAGGACATTGGAGCGAGTAGAAATGCATTATTTTTTGAATTCGTCTATCAATTTGCTGAATCCCATTTGAGTTGAATACAGAAAGCGTATTCTGGTCTTGCCAATCCATGCTAAAGCAGAAGCGTTCTTTGGCCGATTTGATGACTTTGAGTGAGGTTCCAGCTTCAACAAAATCCATAAAGTAGATTTGGCCGTTTTGATTGCTGTAGGAGAGACAGGAGGCTGGGTTCCAGGCAAGGGTGGAAATTTTGCTAGTCAACGGAAAAGATCTCTTTTCCCCGTCCAGAAAAAAATATAAGTCATGGTTAAGTGCAATCGCAAAGGCCCTTCCTGTATTTTCGCAAATCCATGCCACCACGCGTTTAGCTGTAAAGTCAAATTCTGGTAGATCTAAAGCAGTATCCCATTCGAACGTCTTCCATCTAAAGTTAGTTTTTGGAGCAGGAGTAAGTACTTCATATTTTCGCTTTGCGGTTGCCAAGCGTCGACCCGTGTAAGGTGTTGAAAAAATGTTCGTATACATTGAGTGCTGAGAGTCGGTAGTTGGTGGATACTGAACAAAAGAATCATTAATTTTTTGTTGTTCTTGACGATTTGGAATAAAACGATCAAAGGAAAGATTACAATCTGAGGTAGTCATTTTTATTTTTTTTGTTTAAATTTATTTGAGTTATATGATTTTTTGTATTTTTAGTAATAAAAAAATAAATATCTAGAAAATTATAGTTTAATTGGTTGTTTCGTGCAATAGTAATTAAGTTAGTTAATTATTTAACTTGAAATTTTTTAGAGTAATTGAAGAAATCTCTTATCAATAAAACGACGAAATTGTTATAGAATATTTTAGGGAGAATTGACCTATCCGACTCTATCGAGGGACTATTTCATGGATCAGCACATTCGCGAATTTTATTCTAAATCTTCAGATGAGTTCTCCAAAGGATGTTTTCATTCGGTGATCCCTTTGCACGATCATCCTGAAATCTCCTGGGAAATAATTTCAGAACAGTGTCCAGAATTATGTAAAGGGTGGTATGAACTTGCCCGGCTAACTCCCAGGGATAGGATCGAATTTACGAGGGATTTCTGGCTTTCGAAATTGCCCTATCGTCCAGGCTTAGATGTTTTTTTAATGAAGTTCTTTGGGCTTTTAGATGACATCGGCGTATTTATCGTACAGAAAAAGTTTGATGATCCTCATGAAGCGCATCTTGTCTATAGTTTGCGCGGGAATAGCGGCTTTTATCGGGGACGCTCCGCGCTTTCAGAAGCTCAGATCCCGCATGTGCAGAAAATTTTGTCAGACTACATGCTTCCCTCAGATTACTTAGCTTTTTTGGGTGTGCATAACGGTTTTAGCAAATCCAGTGACTGTACTGGAGTCACCCGTGCAGATGAGTTAGAAAAACTCTATGTCTATTTTCAGGATTTGATTTCGCAGCGCGAAGGTAATGTGACAACGAGTTCTGGCACGCCAATTAACCCAGCCTCTTTAATTCCTTTTTATGAATCTTTTGGCATGCCCTATTTCCAGTGCTTTTGGGGGGAATGGTACCCTGAAAATGAAATGGGGAATGTGTATTATTCAGGAATGACAAATACGATCTCCGATATAAAATCTTCAGCATCTAGCGGTGAAACAATGGCTTTTCCTACTTTTCTTGATTGGCTAATGTTTTATCTTGAGCAAGTTGAAGATCCTCGCTAAAAAAAATGAGCAATAACTTTTTAAACGCAATTTTCCAGGAATTGTCAAATCCAGCAAAAATATTTAGCTCAAGCATCTAATAATTAATTGATTGAGTCTAAAATTTCAAGTGCCGCGTTTGCTGCACTTTTCTCTCTGTGCCTATGCCTTCAGTGTTTAACAAAAACCCCATTCTTCAAGTTGTTTAGGTATAAAAAAATATTGCATCAAAGTATAATTTTCTCCTTTATATTCTAATCTGACTTGTATAGTGTATGTAACTTAATTAACCTTAAAGGGTGATGATTTTATACATGCATGATAAGAATGTTTTTTTATTTCAGAAGAGCATCCCGTCAACAATGTTAAGTATTTAACCTCTCAAGTTTTATGTATTTGGTTGAAGACCTTTATAAAAGTCATAGTGATAAGCTCGGACTCGAGCTGATTGCAGGGAAAGCTGGAATGAAGAGATGCATTCGCGTTCCAGAAGCCCAACGGCCTGGTTTGGCCCTTTCAGGCTATCTCAAAAGCCATGCGCATAAGCGCATTTTAATTTTTGGGAAAGTTGAAATTGAATATTTGCAGGATTTAGATTCCGATCTGCGCATCACGCGTTTAGAATCTATTTTGACAAAATCCACGCCTGCGATTATTGTCGCTAGACGATACCGTCCACCAAAAGAGTTGTATGTAGTTTGTGAAAAGTTTGAAGTGCCGCTATTTAGAGCGAGCATGACAACGATGAATCTTTTAAGCAAGCTCACGCTTCTTTTAAATGAAGAGTTTGCATCGAGCATGAGTGTGCATGGTACCCTTGTCGAAGTCTTTGGCGTAGGAGTGCTTATTCAAGGGGATTCATCAGTTGGAAAAAGCGAAGCCGCGCTGGGGTTGATTGAAAGAGGTCACCGGTTAATATCCGACGACATTGTCAAGGTAAAAAAGCGCGAAGGCAGTTACCTGGAAGGTTCGGGAGCGGAATTAACCCGCCACCACATGGAAATTCGTGGGATAGGAATCATCAACGTCGCTAAGCTGTACGGAGCTGTGTGTGTTCGATATCAAAAAAGTATTGATATTGTGGTTAAACTAGAGGCCTGGGATGATCAAAATTTCTATGACCGGGTCGGGCTCGATGAGAAGTATTGTGATATCTTGGGGGTAAAATTACCTTTCCACATTCTACCCGTTAAACCCGGTAGAGATGTGGTATTGCTTTTGGAGACCATTGCGCTTAATCATCGATTAAAGCGCATGGGTTATAATTCTGCGCAAGAATTTAGTACAAAACTATACGATGTAATCTCTGAAAAATCAGGAAAAAGGAGTAAAAACCAGTGAAACAAGTCTTTCAAGTTCATGTGAGAAATTCAATGGGTTTACATACGCGTCCTGCAACAGTTATTGTGAAATTGCTGCAAGATTGCAAGAGCAATGTCCTTTTCACATGTAAAAAAGAAACCGTCAATGCCAAAAGTATTTTAGGCATTTTAATGCTTGCAGCGACTAAAAATTCGAAGATTATTGTGACTGTGGATGGCGGGGATGCTGAAGAAACGAAGGTAAAATTAATCGAAGCCTTTGAAAATAAATTTTGGGAAGAACTTGCATGAAGCTAAATGCAAAAGAAGTCCATCTAAATGGAGCCGCTCTTTGCCGAGGGATTGCCATAGGCACTCCTTTTTTCTTTACGGTGATAGAAGATGTTTTGCCAGAGTTTTCTCTTTCAAAACAAGAGATTGAACAAGAGGTCCTGCGCTATGCACGTGCAGTGAATTTTTGTAAAAAAGATATCGAAAAATTACAAGTACAGCTAGAGAAAGAAGGGATCTTAGAGGGCGCCGCTATCCTAGAGGCTCATTTGCAAATTATGCAAGACCCGCTAATCACCACCGAAATTGAAAAGGAAATTCGGC
Organism: Parachlamydia sp.; assembly: GCA_002786175.1. Taxonomy (GTDB): domain Bacteria; phylum Chlamydiota; class Chlamydiia; order Chlamydiales; family Parachlamydiaceae; genus Parachlamydia. Next base: position 53,875 of record PEQL01000008.1, on the reverse strand, counting down.
GAACGCAAAAAAATTCTGAGTATGTTTTTCAGACGGCCATTAAAAAATACGAGAAAAAATTCAATGCGATTCGCGATCCTTTATTTCGTGAAAGATTTAAAGATATTCAAGATCTTTCCCGAAGAATTTTGGGGTATTTGCGCAACTCAGTTCGAATTATTTTGACCGAAGTCCCTCCAGGTTCAGTGATTTTTGCGCATGAATTAACGACTTCGGATGTGGCAGGAGCCTGCCCAGATAACATTGTCGCTTTTATTACAGAGACAGGAGGGGAAACCTCCCATGCTGCTATCGTTGCCAAAGCGAAAGGAATTCCTTTTGTCTCGAATATCAAAGTAGACGCCTTGGATCCAAGCAAAATTCAGCGTGTCGTTGTGGATGGACGCACTGGGGGCGTGATTCTTAATCCAACCCCGGCAACTGAAGCGCATTACCTGGATTTGCAAAAAAAATTATCCTTTTATTTCTCTGCCCTGCAAAAAGCCGCTTCCTTAGCGGCCGAAACCATTGATGGATATCGTGTGGTGCTTTCAGCCAACATCGACACTCCTGATGAACTAAGCATCTCCAAAAAGTATGGTGCAAGTGGCGTCGGCTTGCTCCGCTCTGAATATGCTTTGCTCACACGAGAAGGATTGCCGAACGAAGAAACCCAACTGGCTCTTTATCTGCAAGTGGTCAATCAGATGCAGGATAAGCATGTGGTCATCCGCACATTTGATGTCGGGGGTGATAAGCTGCTCGTTAACTTTCCACAGGACAACGAAGCCCAAACCTTCCTAGGCTGCAGAGCCATTCGCTTTTTATTGAAAGAACGAGAGATTTTTAAAACACAATTGAGAGCCATTCTCCGATCGAATATCCATGGAAATGTGCGGGTATTGTTCCCAATGATCTCTGCTCTTTCTGAGCTTGAAGAAGCTAAAGTGATCATGAATGAAGTTACAGAAGAGCTGCACGAACAAGGGATTGAAATCCCTTATTCCATTCCGATTGGATGTATGATTGAGGTTCCATCAGCGGCCATTATCGCTGATTTATTAGCTCAGCAATGTGATTTTCTCTCCATTGGAACCAACGATCTGGTGCAATATTCCATGGCGGTAGATCGCGGCAATCAACATCTGCATGGGATGTATGCGCAAACCGATCCAAGTGTCATCCGCTTAATCAAATTGATTGCGACGGAAGCCAACCACTACGGCATCCCCGTCTCGGTTTGCGGCGAAGTGGCGGCAGATCCAAGATTCACACCGCTCTTACTTGGCCTTGGCATCCACGAACTTTCTGTTTCATCGCGCCATATCCCAATGATCAAGCATGCGATTCGCAGCACAAGTATTGTGGCGGCAAGTTTGCTTGCGGAAAAGGTCTTATCCCTTTCGACAGCCCAGGAAATCATGGAACTTTTGATGAAAGAATATCAAAAAAGTGCTCCAAGCGACTGTTTTTATAATTGTTAAAAACCTAGGCTTTTTAAGTCGGGGAATCCACCCGGAAGCGTAGGAGATTGCTGTTGCATTTTAGCGAGCGCATCTTCATAGGCCGCTTTAATTAAGTCTTGCAAGCCTTCGATATCTTCGGCATCGACACAGTCAGGTTTAATTTTAATCTCTTTCATGACATGTTCACCCGTAAGCGTGATGGTCACCAGGCCATTTCCTGCTGTTCCCACGACTTCTGATTCTTTTAATTGGCTTTGCATTGATGAAAGCTGTTGTTGCAGTAACTTGGCTTGTTTTTTTCTTTTTGAGAAACCAGTTCCCATGATGTTTATCCTAGTTAAAAAGGTTTAAATGATTTTTTCTGCAGTCTGCCATTGAGCTCGACTGCGGCGAATTGTAAGCGTGTATCGTAAGCCGCTTGTTCTTGCAAAGAAATAGCCAATGCCTCAGGTGTGAGGCGTGCTCCTAGCTCGATTGGAGCGGGTAATTTTTCAGAAGGCATCGCCTGCGGTTTAGGCTGAGTGGGCTTAATCCCTAAATCCTGTGGAGAGGGAGAAGGGTCTTCGCTAAATGAGAAGGAGGGGGATGGAGGCGCGGCTTGAACTTTTTTGGGGATTTCTGCTGAGGGTGGTTTAGGAGCGGCTACGGGAGCTGGTGCTGGTTTCGGCATGGCGGCAACAGGCGCGGTTCTAGGAGGCTCTACTGGCTTGGGCGCGGCAATAACGGGAGTAGGAGCTCCCAGCTCTACTGAGGGGGGATTTAAGGCAGTGTCAGCAGATTTTTCGAGCAGCTGCTCCAATTCAGATAAACGTTGAACGAGGACTTCAATAGGCAGCCGTTGATGACTGCGCATCACATGTAAAAGGGCTGCTTCTAAAGTAATTTTTGGAGAGAGGGAAAAACGAATTTGCCCCTGTAATTCCACAAAATAGTCGAGTAGGTTGAGGCATTGCTCTTGTGAATAAAGCTTGGCAGAAGCCTCATAACGCTCACGTTCATAGTCAGAAAGCGTTAGAAAAGGGGCTTGCTTTCCAGATAATTTGATCAACAGCAAAGTGCGGAAGTGTTCGACTAGGCTTTCGCAAAATTGTTGCCAGTCTTTTCCACCCGAAAAAATGTGGTGGGTAATCTCAAACGCAGTCGCTAAGCGCCCTTCTTTCCCTGCCTGGTCCAATTCAAAAAGGACATCTTTAGGCATCAGGCCAAGGATCGAAGTAACAGAGGCTGTTTTAAGATTTCCCTCATGAAAGACTAGGACTTGATCGAGAAGCGATTCGGCATCGCGTAAGCCTCCCTCGGCTCTTTTTGCGATCAGATGTAAAGCTTCTTCCTCGCTTTCGATCCCCATATTTTGGACAATGCGGCGTAGCTTTTCCACAATATTTTCAAGTGGGATGCGATTAAGGTTGAATCGCTGGCATCGACTGAGGATGGTGGGCAAGACCTTGTGAGGCTCCGTAGTGGCAAAAAAGAATTTGACCTTGGCAGGGGGCTCTTCTAATGTTTTCAGAAGGGCATTAAAAGCCTCTTTAGTCAGCATGTGTACTTCATCGATAATGTAGATTTTATATTTGCCTGAAGCTGAAGCGTAGCCGACCGTGTCATTGATCTGGCGAATGTCATCAATCCCTCGATGGGATGCACCGTCGATTTCTAAAACATCCAAAGAATGTCCAGCCGAAATTTCTCGGCAGGAAGAGCAGCTATTGCAAGGCTCATGGTCAGCTGAAGGATTTGAACAGTTGAGGGCTTTGGCAAATAAACGCGCCAACGTAGTTTTTCCCGTCCCGCGCGAACCACAAAAGAGATAGGCATTTGCCAGACGATCCATGTGGATGGCATTCTTTAATGTGGTGATAATCGGATCTTGTCCGAGCACCTCTTGGAATTTTTGCGGCCGATATTTGCGGGCCGAGACTTGATAATCTGACATAAGCATTCAACCAAAATAAGGATAAAGGAATAAGTGTATCGGATACGACGCTATTTATGCAAATGAACGCGATGCTGCGCAGTGACAAAAGATCATAGTAGATCTTTGAACTGTTGGACGAGCGCATTGCAAGATCACCATAGCGCCGGTGGAGCAACGAAAGAGAAGAAAAATGGGGAGGCGAATTGTAAGTCTATCAAAAGTTTAAATAAATATTTTATTAGATCCTATTTCATGTCTAGTTTCCATCATTCTTGAAATACCTATTAGAAGGCATTTCAAGATATAGTTTATCTTAGCGGCGTTGATGAATAGCTGCTTGAATGAGTTGATTAATTTCCATTTTTATTTTTTCATCCTTTAAGTGTCCTTGCGAGTCAAAGGCTTTATAGGAATTGGGGACAACCACCTGCTGAGGGAGCACTGTTCCCCCAATATTTTCGATGATATTTCTGAGATGGACTAAGCCACGAGCGCCCCCGCCTTGGCCTGGAGATGCGCTCATCAATCCAAATATTTTTCCCGCGAAGGCTTCTCTGGACGAACCACCTGCTTCTCCCCTGGATGCCCAGTCGATGGCATTTTTGAGAGAGGCTGAAAGAGAGCCATTATATTCGGGAGAGGCAATGAGGATCACATCACTGTCAATCATCAGTTGACGCAATTGTCTGGCTTTAGAGGGCATTCCTTCCTTGCTTTCAAGATCTGCATCGTAAAAAGCGATTGGAAAATTCTTCAAATCGATAACAGTGACAAAAGCTCCCTGTTGACGTGCCAAAGTAGCCGCTTCTAAAACTAATTTTTTGTTCGCAGAATCTTCTCGAGTACTCCCTGCGAATGCTAATATTTTTGGCTCTGCATGAAGGAGCGTTGAAAACCCCATGCATAAAATAATGATCCATTTCCACATAATATACTCCGATTGTAGAGGCAATTGTATTTAATGAACTTCACATAGTTGAACTCAAAGAGCAATCATAATTAATTTGGCAGAGCTAGCAAAGCGTTCTTGCGCGTATTGTAAGCTTCAATGATAAGGTCTCCTCTTTGTCCATTTTCTTCTCTTTCTCGCATTAGAGAGGCAAATTTTGCATTAAGATCATCTATTGTAGAAACCAATTGGAGGGCTTGGAGTGCTTGTAGATAACCTTCTGAGGCATAGAGTTTATGGGCATGCATTCTTTTGTGGAGTCGACGTAATTTTAGCATAGAAAGCGCCCACCATATACAGCAGGAGGTGTCTATCAGAAAAGCATAAATAGTCCATGTTTCGGTTGGATCTTGAAGCAGGGGAAAAAATTCCAATAGGTTCATGATAAGCTTAATAGGCAAGGTGATTAAAGTCCAAGTCAGGAGAAAAACTCCATGTCTTCTGTATACAAAATAGTAAACGATCAAGAACCATATCGTACCTAAAACTAAAAAACCCGCTTGTTCATTAAAAATTTTGGGGGAAACTTCGAATTTTAATGAAAGAAAATTAAAGACAACTAGATTAAGGATGGGCAATCCCAGATAAACCAAGACGGTTGCAATGCACCAGTTTTTTCTTATTTTTTCATCCTCAGATGACATGATATAAGAATTCATTGATTTTTCATTTTGCATCTGCTTATCCTTGTTAGAGTAATTAAGTCCGTTAGATGTTAAGCGAAAATTTTGAAAAAAATAAAGTTTATGGGGGATATGACATCAAAAATAAAAATTTAATGCAATCAAAAAAATGAAAGGTATTTAACTGAATTTTCTAAGAATTTTTGGAATCGGCATCAAAAAAAAGTTAAAGTGGTCATCCTGTAAGATCATGTTATTACTCGCTATATGTTGCATATCTTTTGATCTACAGGCATTTGTTTACGAGTGTGTTTCCAAGGGGCATTTGACTTCTGTTTATATTCTAACTGTTGATCCTAAAGAAGATGTGATTATCCCGGTCAAAGCTCAGGGTGAAAAAGTGGCAAGGGAAACTGTTCTGACTTTGGCGAGGCGTCAGGGAGCAAGTGCTGCGATAAATGGCGGATTTTGGAAATGGAATGGCGAGCCTGCTGGAATTTTAAAAATTGATCACATTTGGTATGGTACGCCGCTCAAACCAAGAGGCGCTATCGGCTGGTCGTTAAATTATCCACGTGTATGCATTGATCGAGTGTTAACAAATTATCAGCTTACAGACTCTCTTGAAGACGGTGAAATCGAGGTTGTCCCTATGTCTACCCTTCCAGAAGTATGGCAGGAATTTGAACACATCGTGGGAGGGACTCCAGTGCTTGTGAAAGACGGAGAGCGCATAAAAGACTTTAGTCCGGAACAAACCCTGCATTCTTTTTTAGTGCGAAGGCATCCCAGAACAGCAGTTGGCATCAAAGAAACAGGCGAATGGGTATTTGTCGTGGTAGATGGGTGCTTTTATGGTTTACTTGGTGGAATGACCATCACAAAATTGGCCCAATTCATGCAAGAGCTTGGTTGTGTCGACGCGTTAAATTTGGATGGAGGAGGATCGTCTACCATGGTTGTAGGAGATGTTGTGGTGAATGATCCTTGTGGAAGCCTTCATGAAGAAGGGAAAAAGGTGGAAGCAATCTCAGATGCTTTCCTCATTTTTTCGAGGCAATCTTTCTGACAAAAAAATAAAAATTTGTTAAAGCTAAAGTGGCAGATCTAACTTTCTTAGAGAGAGTGTATGGAAGGTCCTTCACTTTTTTTAGCAGCTGAACAACTGGCGCCTTTCATCCATCAAACGATTGCTGAAGTTTCTGGCAACACGAAAATGGGAAAAGAAAGGTTATTGAAGCAAAAAGTTCTGGGTATCTTCTCCTGGGGGAACATCTTGTCTTTCAGTTTGAAGGATTTGCATTGCGTGTGCACTTTATGCTGCTTGGGAGTTTTGAAGCGACAGTCGATGGCAAGAAAGTCACAGGAGATTATGCCAGGAGAAATCGAATACCGCGTTTGGCTTGACTTTTACAAATGGGCATATCGAGCTGTACAGTTGTTCGCTGCAGTACAAAGAGCTTGTCGATGCAAAAAAACAGTATGATTATACAATTGATATCCTGTCTGCGATGTGGGATAGCAAAAAAGCGCTCGAGCGGATCCAAAATTTTCCAGATAACCAAATCGGCTTTATCGAAAAACGGCTTGTCCTCGATGTGGAGCTAAAGTGATCAAAAAGAAAACCGGTTTAAGCGTGCGCATGAGTTATATTTGCTCGGTATGTCAAATTTAATTTTAATTTCTTCAATCACTGCATACTTTTCCACGCATGTTCAATCATTGTGTCTAAATGGGGAAAACGCGGCTGCCAACCTAACTCGGCCATAGCTTTGGAGGCATCGGCGACAAGGATTGGAGGATCCCCAGGGCGTCTTTCACTTTCGAGGATGCGCACTTTCAAACCTGTCACACGCTCAGTTTGCTTAATGACTTCTCTCACTGAAAATCCTTGTCCATTCCCTAAATTATAGGCAGTGGAAGGCGCACCGGCCAGCAACTGTTTTAAAGCAAGCAGATGAGCTTCTCCCAAGTCTTCAATGTGGATATAGTCTCGAATACATGTTCCGTCAGGAGTTGGGTAGTCGGTTCCATAAATCTTCACTTGTCCTTTCGGGTCTTTAAGACTGCGTAGGACTAGCGGGATCAAATTCGTTTCTTTACGTCTATAATGCTTCAATTTTCCTTGAGGGTCTCCGCCTGCGGCATTAAAATACCGCAGCGAAATGGCTCGTAGATTGCTGCTGGCGGCTAAATCGCGTAGCATTTTTTCCACGATCCATTTAGTTTCGCCATAGGGATTAATGGGCTTGCATGGGTGGTTTTCGGTGATGAAGACTTCCTGGGGAGTGCCGAAAATTGCAGCAGATGAAGAAAAAACAAAGAGTGAAACGCCGTGACGCTGCATCGCTTCGAGTAAATTTAGTGTGTTGACGACATTATTTCGGTAATACAGCGCTGGAAGGCGTACGGATTCACCGACATCAATTAAAGCGGCAAAATGCATCACAGCATCAATTTTATGGTTTTTAAAAATCTTATCGAGGCATTCTGTATCGGCCAGATCTCCTTTAATGAATAAACCATGCGTGACTGAACGCTCAGATCCGCTACTTAAGTTGTCTAATACGATCGTTTGGTAGCCAGCTTCATCAAGCATTTTATTTATATGAGATCCAATAAAGCCGGCGCCGCCTGCGACCAACACTGTTTTCTGATGCATCTTCAGCCCTGTTTCATGTTAAATTTTGATTAATTGGCTATTATCGTAAGAGCGATCTATTTAAATACACAATTAATTTCACTTGGCAAAATGTTTAATAATTTTCAATAATGTTGTTAAGCAGAAATTATGCCGAAGTTTTCGGTTAAGGACAATGCGCATAAATGAACGATCGATCTAGCGAGCTTGAGAATTACAACGAGCTCAAATTTTCTCGCGAGCAGGGTTTTTTCGATAGAAACCTAGGGATAAGATTACTGATTGGGTTAATTTTTACCATTCCTCTTTTCGCCATTCTCCATTTTAGAGAAGTGCGGGTAGAGATGCTGGAACTCAATCACTATGCTCCCAGCTATGTTGTAGCCCAGGTAGATACAGACTTCTATAATGAAGAAGCCACAATTCTTCTCAAACAGGAAGTCGTAAAAGACCTTGGGAAAATTTATCGAGTTTCTGAAAAAGATATTAACGACCGCCGACTGGAATTTGAAAATTTTTTAATTTTCAATCAAGATTGGCGCAAATCAGCTCCTGAAAGCTCATTTGAAGATGCTTATAATGGAGGGGATCGCTTGGTCGAAGCTTTGACGCTTTTGCGTTTAACTGACCCGCGCACGTTGCAAAAGGCCAAGGAATTTGATATCGGAGCTGATCACTATCAAGTTTATACTCCAGCAGATTTAACTGAATCGGTCATCTTGCCTTCGCAGATTTGGAAAAAATTGCAATCCAAAGCGCTGCCCCCCGAAGCCTTTCCTCAAGGAACCATTGATTTTGTTATTGATTACTTTCAAGACAAACCCTGGACTTTAGAAGAAGATATCGTGGCTGAACGAGAATTGCGCAAACGCATACAGGCCAAGGTGCAGGATAAATACACGCATATTAGTGCCGGCAGCCGTATTATCGATCAGGGAGAAAAAGTTAACCCTCGCCATGTGGCGATGCTTCAGGCCATGAAAGAAGCCCTCAGGGAAAATCGTAATTTGTGGAGCCCTTTGACCTTATTGGGCAGTTTATTGATGACCATGCTCTTGACGGGAATCTGTTTAGCCTACTTCAAGGCTAATCACCCGAACATTCTTTCTTCTAACCGCAAGCTCTTCTTACTTGTCACTGTTGTCATTCTCACCTTAGGCCTAGCTAAATTAACCGAATTTTTTCTGCTCAATACCAAAACCCATCTCATGGAAGCCGTGCGCTATCCTTTGCTGGTCCCTTTTGCAGCGATTTTGATTTGCAGCTTGATGAATTCGTCAGTGGCTACATTTTCCAGTGGATTTTTAGCAGTTGTTTTAGCCATGACCCTGGCCTTTGAACGGCAGGGATTTTTGATTATGAATTTAACGGCCGCGATCATCGCCATTTTGAGTACGCATTCTTTACGCCGCAGGAAAGAAATCTTTGTGGTTTGCGCAAAAGCCTGGTTGGGATGTGCCATTATTATTTTATCGATGCATCTTTACCAAAGTACCCATTGGAGTACAGGACTGTTAGCGGATCTCCTTAGCACGGCCATTTTTATGCTTTTAACCGCGATTTTAGTGGTAGGACTCTTGCCGCTCCTCGAATCTGGATTTAGAATAATGACAGATGTCTCTCTCATGGAATATATGGATCCAAATAATGATCTCTTGCGTCGCTTGACAATTGAAGCTCCCGGCACATACCAGCATTCCATTGTAGTAGGAAATTTAGCAGAAGCCGCCGCCCTTTCCATCGGAGCCAATGGCCTTTTCTGCCGAGTCAGCACCCTTTATCATGATATTGGAAAAATGTCTACCCCGCAGTATTTTACTGAAAATCAACAAGGGGGCATGAATATTCATCAACTGTTAACCCCTCAAGAATCTGCTCAGGTTATTATGGCGCATGTGGCCGAAGGGGTTGCAATTGCGCGCAAAGCGGGTTTGCCAGAACAGTTTATTGAAATCATCAAAGAGCATCATGGGACGACGCTTGTCTACTACTTTTATCGCAAGCAGCTCGAAAAAATGGGTGGAGATAAGAGCCTCGTGAATGAAAAAGAGTTTCGCTATGTTGGACCTAAGCCGCGCAGTAAAGAGTCTGCCATTATTATGATCGCCGATTCGTTGGAAGCTGCTTCTCGTTCTTTAGAGCAGGTCACCGAAGAAACCTTGATGGAATTGGCCAATCGTTTAATTCGCGAAAAAGCCGATGATGGACAATTCGATGAATGCCTATTGACTTTTGAAGAATTGGCGATTGTCAAAACGACCCTGGTACACACTTTAGTGGCCTATAGTCATTCACGCGTTAAATACCCCAAGCGGGAAACTCCTAAAGAGGAAATTCTTTGTTAATGCAATTTACCAAAGCGCTTATTACAGGAGCTTCTTCAGGCATTGGGGAAGCTCTTTGCCATTTATTAGCGCAGCAGGGGATTGAACTTTGTCTGACCGGACGCAATGAAAAGCGCCTGCAGCGTCTCCAAGCCGATTTACAACACCATGTCCCTACGTCTTATTTTGTTGCTGATATTGCAACCCCCGAAGGACGCCAAAAAGTCAGTGCCCGTATAGGTGAATTTGTGCCCGACTTGCTCATCAACAACGCGGGGTTTGGATTATATGGAGATGCTTTAACCTATGATAGCGACGTTCAGGCCGAAATCGTGCAAGTGAATGTGGTCGCAGCGCTGGAATTTATGCTCGCAGCAGGGCGTAGTTTGATTTCTTGCCAAAAAAAGGGAGTTATTTTAAACGTGTCCTCTTCGGCGGCATTTGAAATCCTTCCTTCCTTTGCCGTTTATACAGCCTCTAAAGCTTTCATTAATTCATGTTCGCAAAGTTTGGACTTTGAAATGCGTCCCTATGGAGTCCGGGTTTTAGCGGCTTGTCCGGGCATGGTCAAAACTGCTTTTGCGGATCGTGCGGCTGGCGGCGAGGTGTTATCTCGGGATCAGGATGAAATTTCAATGAGCCCGGCATTTGCCGCTCAAGCTATTTGGAAGCAGATTCAGCAAGCCAAGCCCCTGCATATCTTTGATTGGCGTTATCGCCTGATGGTGGAAATTTCCCGTTTCATTCCCAAAAAATGGGTGGCATGGTTTTTAAAGAAGAGCATTGAGAAACGTTATCCAAAACGCGCTTTTAAGTCTGGCCCAAAGGGTTAGTTTTCTTCATTACGCTTTTGTGTTGAATCTCTTCAGTTTAAATAGGCGCAAAGTTTCTGATAATCTGCTCTGACAATTCCCCAGATGTGATCGGTGCGCAATTTGCGGCGCAGTTTTTTGTCGGCAGCGTCACTGCCAGGAAATTCTGTCATGTTGAGTTCTTTTCCAAAAGACAAGTAAACTGGGGTGCAGCGAATGTGGCGGTGTTCGCCGAGCTCTTTCTTAATGCTATTGGGAGGGGGGAGCAGGTCATAAGTGGCCATGGCAAGCGGAAAGAAGTGGGTGGGGCGTTCAGCTTGCTGGGACATTAACCAGAACATTTCAATACTTTGTGGGTCAAATGGGGCGACATCGACTTCGCCTTTATCGTTTGGACGATCTCTACCCCCGCTAGGGGCAACGTAAATGCATTTTCCCCCTTCTGAGAGAAGTTGCGTCATTTTTTTCATGGTTCTTTGATTATGCGCGACTTTAAACATCTTCTCTTCGGCGGAATTTTCCACATATTTTTTAGAGAAAATGCATAGCAGATTGCATCCTTTACTGAATGGGACTGCCATCGGGTCCATGATCACGCGGTGTCCTGCCACAAAAATCATTTCCTGGGCAAAGATTGGGTGAGTGTGTTCCAGTAGTAGGCTAATCACCTGTGGATCAGGTTCTGTTTGATGATTGGCAAACAAGATCACATTATGTTTGTTTGCCAGGAGTTCTACAATATGGTCGACTTCGGGCAAGCCAAAGATTTTGGATTGGCTGAGTTTAATCAGGGGGCGGATATAGTCGAGGCCGAACTCATAATAATTGAAAGGGGTCGTGATTTGCTGATGGAAAGGTTCAAATTGATAAGGGGAGCGGATTTGGTCGATCACCAAATCTAAAAAGCGATGATGCAAATGTGTATAGGAATCGATGCTTTGCCCGTTGGAGGCCACCGCAGTTCCATAACTTAAGTAGAAATTTTTTAAAATCTCAGCCAATTGAGGCGTTAATAAGGCCTCCTGAACATTTTTTTCGAGTCTTTTTAGATATTCCATAACCTCTATACCTCGATTTTTTTCTCGCTAATGGTAGAGAAAAAATTAAATTCGTTGAGATGAAGAGAGTCATCGGTGCCGAATTCCAGCCGGGCATTTAAGCCTTCTGCAATTTTCAGCAAAAATTTCTTGTCGATAGAATTCAGGTAGTGGTCCAATTCAGGATGGATAACTAGCTTTAGAGCAAATTGTTGATTGTGAGCAATCGCTTTCTTCAGCGCGCGTTCAATTTCGATGGAAACGCTTTCATGTGTTTTTACCAAACCGCGGCCGCTGCAGTAAGGGCAGGTGGTAAAAATAGTTTGGATAAGCGATTCGCGGTTGCGCTGCCGGGTCATTTCTACTAAACCAAACTCGCTCATGCCTAAGATCGTGCACTTGGCGGAATCTTCTTTCATGCAGTCTTTCAAGCGATCTAAGACGCGACGCTGATTTTTGCGGAAACGCATATCGATAAAGTCGCAGATGACCAATCCTCCAATATTGCGCAGGCGCAATTGGCGGGCGATTTCTTCAGCAGCTTCCAGGTTGATGCGGACCAGTGATTCTTCCACATCCACTTTATTGCCAGAGCTGCGGCCGGAATTGACGTCTATCGTATACATAGCTTCGGTACGGTCAAAAAAGAGGTAGCCCCCACTTGGCAGCCAGATTTTACGGCGCAAGGTTTTTTCGATTTCCCTTTCCACATTAAAGCGCTCGAACATAGGCACGTTGTCTCGATAGTATTCAATGCGCAATGCATGTTCGCTAGCATAACGGCTGTAGAGGTTTTTACAGCTCTGATAGATGGCGTAATCATCCACCAAAATACGATCAAAGCGCTTATCGACGGCTGTGAGTACAGCGCGTTTAATTAAATCCGATTCCGCATAGAGCAGGGAGGGACCTGGTGCTTTATGGAAATTTTCCATGGTAGTATGCCAAATGTTCAGCAAATCTGTGGCTTCTGCAATCAGCATCTCCGGGGTTGCGCGCGCACTTGCGGTACGGCAAATCAGTCCCATGTCTGTAGGCATCTCAAAAGCGCGGATCAACTTCTTCAATCTTTCGCGAATGCTGCGATCTTCGATTTTTCGCGATACCCCGCGATGGGAAGAGTTGGGAAGCAGCACCAGATAACGGCCGGCGAGAGAAATATTAGACGTTAAACGCGCCCCTTTCGAGCCGATAGGCTCCTTGACAACTTGCACTAAAACTGACTGATCAATGCGCATGATCTCTTCAATTTCCAGCTTTTTACTGTGCTTTTCATCGAGATTTTTGATGTCGTAATCGAGATCAAAATCCATATCGTAAACCTGTTCAAACTTTTTCGTATTTTCCACGATATCGGAAATATGAATAAAGCCGTTCTCCCCCTCATTAATATCAATGAAAGCGGATTGGATATTATGCAGAATGTTAGTGACACGGCCTTTGTAAATATTCCCAGCCAATTGCCTTTCTTTCTTTCTTTCTACAATTAAGTTATGGAGCTGTCCGTTCTTAAGGTGAGCATAACGGAGCTCTTTAGATTCAATGTTTAGTAAAATTTCATTCATTCTTTACCTAGAAGAGTATAAGGAAGTGTGCTGCAATAATTTGCATGTTTGAACCGCATGAAAAGTACCTGCGGTTGAGAGCCCTTCAGTTTGATCTGTTTTTTGAAGGCTCAAAGGAGATTCAACGATCTCAAATAACTTAGTTTAGGGGAAAAGCATGATCTTTTCTACAAAAAAATGTCTCGTTGAAAGAGAGTAGCTAAGGTCCAATGCGGAATTGTATGGAAAAAAAGTGAAGAGAACTGTAAAATCGAAGATTGTTTGGATACAATCCCCTTAATTTTAAAGATCATCATCATGGAAAGCCCATTTAAAATCTTTGTCGACCGCTTAAAAAAAGAAGACAGGCTCGAAATTCACGAAGTCGTATCTCCCGATTTCCTCGACGTGCATGAAGAAGACCTTTCTTTTCAGAACAAAGTCATTGTAGATGGGGAAGCTTACTTAGCCCATGATGAACTGATTTTGCATCTAGCCGCTGAAGCGGAAGCTTTAATCGCGTGTGCCATTTGCAATGAAAGGGTCCCTACAAAGGTCCACTTAGAGGCATTCTATCATGCAGAGCCTCTAAAACAGATTAAAGGTGCTGTGTTCGATTATCAGGAACTTTTACGCGAAAGTATTTTGCTGGAAACTCCTGAGTTTGTCGAATGTGAAGGCAAATGTCCTAAAAGAAAAAACCTAAAAAAATACCTGAAAAGCGAAGAATCTTCTCTCGAGAAAACAAGCGATGCTGAAGGATACAAACCTTTTTCAGATTTGGAATTAAATTAAAGGAGTTATTCATGGCAGTTCCACGTAATAGAACTTCAAATGCGAGGAAAAATTCGAGACGCTCACATCATGCGAAGAAAGCGAAAGCGACCTCTGTATGTACCAATTGCGGCGTTTCAAAGCTTCCTCATACCATTTGCGATGCTTGCGGCGCTTACAACAATAAAATAGTGATTAGCAAAGCAGTAGCTGAATAGAGAGTTTCCTATTTTGTCTCTCCTCTCAACTTAATAAGCGGCCTCTAAAAGAGAACCTTTAAAAGAGTGCATTATGAGGAAACAAAAACGTTCAATTCGCATTGGAATCGATTTGATGGGGAGCGATAGCTCTCCCGAGGTTTTATTTGAAGCTGCTTTAGAAGCAGTTAATCATCTACAACCATCAGGTCGATTGATTCTTTTCGCCCCAAAAGAAAAGTTGACAGTGCTTCAGCAGCAATGTGCGCATGATCCAAGGCAAGCTTCACTCGAATGGAGTGAAGCTCCTCAAGAAATTTCCATGGAAGATCATCCACTGGAAGCCATTCGGCGAAAGCCATTTTCTTCCCTCATGCTCGGTCTGCAATCTTTAAAAGAAAAAAAAATCGATGGTTTTGTTTCTGCGGGAAATACCGGTGCTCTGATTGTCGGATCCGTATTGAATATTGCGCTGCTGCCAGGCATTGAAAGGCCTGCATTAGTGATTACCATGCCGACCGAAGGCGGAAATGTGGCGATTGTCGATGCTGGCGGCAACCTGACGTGCAAAGAAGATCACTATGTGCAATTTGCTCAGCTTGGCGCAGTCTTTCAAAGATGCATGCGTGGCATAAAATGCCCGGTGGTCGGCCTATTAAATGTCGGTGTGGAGCCTCTGAAAGGACATCCTGAGCTTAAAAAGGCTTATCAGCATTTATGTGAATATACACAAAGTTTTGCTTCTAAAGGCGAAGCCTTGCCTTTTCGCTTTTTAGGAAACGTGGAAGGACGAGATATTTTTCAAGGAAAGGTCGACGTTGTTGTGACGGATGGATTTACCGGAAATATTCTTTTGAAAGCTTGTGAAGGCATTGCTGCCTTGATTTTTAAGAAATTTCGTTGCGCCCTCCAGCCTTACCAACTTCCAGAGTTAGCATCTGCGATCGATGAAATGCAGCGATTCTTTGATTATACGGAGTATCCCGGAGCGTTGCTGTGCGGTTTACAAGATGTCGTCATCAAATGCCATGGCAATGTCACTACGCAGTCTATGTTGAATTGCATTCTAGGGGCTGAAGCCCTCATTAAAAATCGTCTGATTCAAAACATGCAACAGCATTTTAAGCCTTAGAATTTACGGAGCCTCTTTGCTTCCCTTTAAAATTTTTTGGGAAAGCAAAGAGGTAAAGACACAAAGGAATTCCCTAAACTTGGTAAAGCTTTAATACCGTTTCCTGGGGGCGTGCCGGGTGAGGTACAAAGCCATTGTTTGGAGCGTCTTCTAAAGAAAGTTGAAGCCCTTTGATATTTACCGAATCACTCCCACCTTTCTTGTATCTGACCGATTTCTTATTTCCATCACTAAAAATAGACAATTTTCCCTCGTCAAACGTGTACTCCATTGTATGCCCCCTCTTGGTCACAACGCATTCAAGCTGTTCGACCTGACCTTTTTTATTTCTGAAAAGTTGCATGCGCCGGAAGTCGTGATCCGCATAGACACAAAAATATTCTTCATCAACTTTAAATAAATCTTTGGATTCAAAGGATGTTTCAAAATCGAAAAGGACAAAATGGACGTCCTTTTTAAAGGCTTGGGTGGAATCCTGATCTAATCTTTCATACCGTGCAAAAGGAATTTCTGAGCGAGGTTGATCATTTAAATAAGCAATCGCATAAGTTTGATTTGCGGCAAAGGAGATCGTTTTCCTCATACCTTCCAAGTCAAATTCTAGCGAGTACCTAGCATTTGTGATTCCCATGAAGTAATGAGAGTTTTCTCCAATACACTTTAACAAATAAAGAGATTTGCCATCAGGGGACCAAAAGTAATCACAAGGAGATTGCGCGTGCATGGGTGTATAAGGCCCTTTTACTTTATACAGACCATAGCCATGGCTTTTATAGAAGTAATCTCCCTTTTCTCCTTTAAAAACAGTATCTTGATATTTGCTGTTGCTGCGATTTTCTCTAATAAAATCATGAGCTTCAATTTTCACAGGATCTGGAAAAATAGAGCTCTTCATAATCTTATTATCAATCAGGCTTAGGGGGTGGTAGGGAGTATTCCATTGCTTATCAAATTGTTCCCTTTCTTCGGCCGTCATTTGAGCTCTTGCTTTTTGGCGAGACTCATTTAAATGCATCGCTAAGATTAAGAAAGGGTTAAAACCATCTTCTTTTTCAGCTTTTTCAAACAAATCAATTAAATCTTGAACTTTTCTTAGGCCGGAATTAGCCACACAACGCCAAAGAACCTCTTCAGAATGGATTCCAAGCATACTTTGTAATAAGTGTGATGTGAAGATTCCTTTTCTTCCAATGAGAGCATCAATAGCAGAAGTCTCAGCGGGCATTTTAATGAGTGCTGTCATGAAAGAATAGATTTTGAGATCTTCTGGAATTGTTTGTGAGAGCATTTCGGCAATCGAATTTTCCTTTTGAGTCAAAGAGGGATTTGCACAAGCCTCTTTTCCAGCTAATTTAGAGGCGCGGATGCAATCGACTACGTGGGCGATGGTGTTGGTTAAGGTCACTACTACCGTGTATTGTTCTTTTGATAAAGTTGAATTGCTGGAGCAGAAAGTGTCTATTTTCTTTAAATGCTTGAGCGCTTTTTTCACGATGTCGGGTGTGGCATCTTCCCATTTATCATTGAAAACACGCTCACCTTGGGTAAAAGGTTGCCAAAAATTCAATAATTTTGATGTAAAGTGTATGTCAGATTCCATTTCGGTTCTCCTTGTGAATGCAATTTGGGGAATAGTATCAAATCTATATTTAGTCTGTAAAATGGATTATTTTTTAGGATTCCTCTTTATAAGAAAGCAAATAGGAGAAATCATTCCGTTTAATAGCTCTTCTTATTGGATATTAAAAAAATCTTATTAAGATTTATCTTAATAATAAATTGTTTAACAGGGGTGTCGGGAGCTTAAAGATGGTTTTCAAATGCTTTTATGGAGAACTACTGGGGCCATTTTTGAGGATTAGTAAATAGAGAAGCACATGCTTTAAAGTCGATGTCTTTTAAAGCATTTTCTAGGGATTCTGTGTCTTCCGCTAGGCATCGACTTGAGTGACTCAATTCAACGGGTGAGCCAAAGATGATTGAAATGGTGGCAAAGGGTTTAGGCAGAATCAACCGATCCCAAGTATTAAATTGCCAAAAGCGGGTGGCGGACCAGCTCATGGGAAAAACTGCAGCATCGGTCTGCTGGGCAGCTAGGATTACCCCGGGCTTAACGGTGTATCTGGGCCCGCGAGGCCCATCGGGAGTAATGAGCATCACCTCTTTTTGTGCTTTTAAACGTTCAATCATTTTTTTCAGAGCTTCATGACGCCTTTGGTAGGGCACACGAATCGTGGTGCCGCAAGGGTAGCTTTCGGCGATAATTGCGAGGGGGTCTCCATCGCGGCTATTGCTGACAAAGGCCGCATACATGAATTGGGGCGCAAATTGCGAAACAATTTCAGCGCACAAGGTTAGTCGATTATGCCAAAGCATGACAATGCTTGTGCGGCTTGTGCCTATCGCAATAAATTGTTCTAAGCCTTGGACTTTCAGGCGGCATGTCCACACGATCAGCTTCACTAAAGCTTTAGCGAGATAAGCGAGCAGGAAAGAAAGATGTTTTCCTTTGAAATTTCTTAACCAGGGACGACTCATGAAGCCAGTGTCTCCACAATGGCTTGAGCGGCTTGTTCACCTGGATCTTTATGGTGCTGCAGAATCGGTGATAGATTTTCACATGCTTGAATACAGGTGTTTCTTGTCACAGAGGCCTCTTCAGCTAAACCTTGCAGCAGAAGTCCTAAATTTTTAGGTGTAAGTCCAGCAGCAATTAATTCTGGAAAAACTTGTTTTTGCGCTAAAATATTGACGATGCAGTAGAAGGGCAGATTTAGTTTGAGTAGATATTTAGCAATCAAGCGATTGAGTGAAGTTAACTGATAAATCACAGCAGTGGGGCAGTGATGGATCGCGAGTTCGAGAGTCACTGTGCCAGATTTGGCCACGGCGGCATGGCAATCGCGCATCAGTTCGTATGAATAAGCTTTTGGAATCAAGAAAACGTTCTGATGTAATTTAAGGGTGGTGGTCTCTTCGAGGATAGTTTGCATCACGGGAATAATTTCGGGATGAGCGCAAGAGATGGCAAAGATGCGGTCTTCGCGTTGCAACAGCTGCGCCGCTTTTAATTGGATGGGCAGATTTCTTTGAATTTCTCCTTTACGGCTGCCTGGAAATAGCGCGATGAGCTGTGGGGCCGGTCGAATGCCTAGCAGTGTTAACCAATCTGATTGGTAGACATGTTTTTGAATTTTGGCTTTGAGCGGGTTGCCGATATATTCTACTCTCAGGGAGGTGTGGGCGAAGAGCTGCTTTTCAAAGGGCAGAATAGAGAGCAGCAGATCAAGCGTCCCTGCCATTTGTTCAATGCGATGCTTTCCCCAAGCCCAGACACTTGGACAAATCAGCTGGATGATTTTCCCCTTGTATCCTTTTTTTCTGAGAGATTGAGCTAAGCGTAAGTTGAAGCCAGGATAATCGATAAGGACAACTCCAGCTGGATTTGTGCTGAGGATGGTGTTTCTGACTTTAAAGAAGTGCGGGATGAGTTTAGGAAGGGAGCACAGTACGTCTGAAAAACCCATCACCTCGAAATCTTCCATGTGAAGAACTGAAGCATCCAGATAAGGGCGCATGAGAGGGCCGCCTACTCCATTAAAAGTATATTGAGGCAGCCGCTGTTTTAAATGCGCTAAGAGATTATGGCCATGTAAGTCTCCGCTTTGCTCGCCAGCAAAAAAAAATAGACTTTTTGAATGTGAATTCATGCTTCCTGCTTAAAGAGTAGAGGTTTTTTGGCTTTGGCAATCAACATTAGATTGCGGATGGAGGGAATTAGACCAAATGCGGGTGCTAGAATATGCACAGGATCAAAAATGCGAATAAAATAGACCAGGCTTAGGAATTCTCCTGATAAACTGAGCACCCAAAAGAGGGACCCGAGATAGCTAGTTTGATATTTTTCGGCGCACCACCATTGGATCCAAAAACGACTGGCGAAAAGGATAAGCCCGACAGAACCTATACTATGCCATATGAAGCTGGTGTCTTCTCCCTGATGCCAGGGCGAAGAGGGAATTCGAAACCATTGCGGCACGTCTGTCAAGCAGGCCTGGAGATAAAAGCTCAGGGTGATAAGACTGATCCCTAAAATAAATAATAAAATCACAGATTGTAGAGTGTAGCGTTTGCCAGGGGGCTGCATGAGATTGAGGTTGCGCCAGGAAATAATTCCATTCGCTACCTGGATCATGCACACATGGTATTGAACCTGGATGAAGGAATGGATTAATAATAAAAGATTGCCAGCTAGAGAAAGCTTCCAAAAAGCGGGATTGACCGAGCTGACTTGCTTCTTTTCACTATAAATCCACTGAACGAGCGAACGGGCTGTAAAAAGTACGTAGGGAATAAAGCCTAAGACATATAAAGTTTCGCGCCAATTCTCATTCATGGCAATTCTTGGTCTATATAGTAGTTTAATTTGCGTTGACGCATCCAACGCACCGCTAACATGTCGGCCACTGTATTGAAGGAGCGATTAAAGAAATTGTATTTGGTTTCGCCTTTGACCCGCTCGCGATGATTTACGGGGATCTGAGCGATGCGATAGCCTTCGATTTTAAAAAGTGCTGGCAGAAAGCGGTGCATGCCTTGAAACATTTTAATGTGCTTCAAGCAGGCTGAACGGTAGACTTTGAGCGAGCAACCGGTATCTGAAACCCCATCTTGGCATAGGCGGCTGCGCACCCAATTCGCAATTTTGGAAGTGGCCCTTTTAACAAGATTATCTTTGCGTTTGGTGCGGATCCCACAGACGAGGTCGTAGTCGTAAGCTAACTTAAGAAGCTGCGGGATATCGCGTGGATCATTCTGTCGGTCGCCATCCAGCGTAATAATAAATTCGCCGCGGGCAACTTTAAAGCCGGCGTCAAAGGCGCTAGATTGGCCGAAATTCTTTGAGAAAATGAGGATGCGCAGAAAAGGCTTTGTTTTAGCGAGATCTTTTAGGATCGCTTGTGTGCGATCTTTCGAGCCGTCTTCGACGCAGATCAATTCCCAAGAACCATTTAAATCTTGCATGACGGCTTCCAACTCTTCGATAAGAGGGACCACATTTTCTTCTTCATCTTTCAGGGGGATGACTACAGAATAATTCGGATGTGTCATTTTAAAAAGTCCAGTTGGTTTGATTAACTCAGGTTATCAGAAAATTATAACAATTTAACGATTATCATGCAGGCTTTAACTTTTGCACCATCCATTGAGCTCCTTCTGCAAAAATTTCGGGCGGCGTCCCATGCCCTTTATGCCCAATTGAAGGGAAAAGACGTAAGGATACCTGAGGAGAACGCATTCCCTTATTGTAGGCAGCTTCGGTAAAGGCTTGGATGCAGTGAAAGCAGGCTTCAGTGCTCACACGGGTATCGCGATTTCCAATATAATAAGCAATGGGCTTATCCGTTAATGCCTCAGCCAGTGTACTTAAGTGATGCGAGGCTAAGGGAGGGATCGCATTTTTCTGGTATTCCTGCAAAAAACTTAAGTCGGTTAATGGGGCAAATCCGAGTAAGGTTGAGATTGACGGTTCGGCGGCGGCTAAGAGAGTGGCGGCAAATCCGCCTCGTGAAAGGCCAGCAGCGCCAATTTGAGAGGGGTGAAGGATATTTTGATTGATGAAATAGCGAATGATCTGGCCGCATTTAGTGATAAATTTTTCGATGAAATAGGGATCTTCTTTTAAACCCTGAATCCATGCATGCATGGCTTGGGTTGAGTCAAGGTCAGCTCCATGGCCAGGTAGATCCATTGAGAAGATGCGCAGTCCAGTTTTTTCCCAGACATCGACAGGTTGATTGAAGGGGGCTAAGGAGAGGGATTCTTGACCTGAAAGTGCGAAATAAAAAATGCTGGGCAGGGGACCTGCGCGTAAATTAGGACCTCTATAGACGACATCAAGGTCAAAGGGCGTTTGAATCACTTGTAAAGGCGAATCAATGGGTTGATGCATGTTCAGAATCTTTTTTGGGGGAGTGCACCTGCGGATGAACGGGAGGATGAGAGCGTTTAAATCCGTGTTTGACCTGTTGCTTCCAGAGGCTTTTGCTTTGAGAATAGGTTTCTTCGAGAGTTTTATCAACTAAAGAGCGTAGCTTGAGAAATTTTAAGGCGAAGATAAATTCTTTATTGCGCAGCAGTTTTGGGTGGCAATGACGCCTGCCTGAAAGAGGTGTCAAACGATATTGCATGGCTAAAATGAAGCCGATGGTGGAGCTGAGGCGTCTCGGGAAATGCGTAAAAGAAGAAGTCACGACATCTTTAATGACGGTCGAAGTGAGCATCATGATGTCACCCATATGCGGCATTTGGTTCTGATTGATAAATTGCTTTTCCATTTCTTCTTGCAAAATAGGAAACAACAAGCAGGAGGCTAGAACAGAACGCTCTAGGAGATCTTTTCCCCCATTCAAATTGATATAATCGACAGCTTTTAGAAAGCGGTACACCTGCTCTCCCCGCGGAGTCATGAGAAACTGGGCCAAAGCAGGGAATAAGAGTTCGAGTAAGCCCCCCTTAACCATCAAGTAAAAAAAGGAGGTTGCTGAACCTGATTCCAGCATGCGAAATAATTCTTCAAGAATACGTGCCGGGGAACTTTTGACAATTTCTTTCCGGCATAGCATGAGGGCTTTTTTGGAGTGCACGTCGATTTCAAAACCAAAGCGGGCGCGAAATTTGAGTAGGCGAATCATGCGCACAGGATCTTGCTTAAATCTCACAAGGGGATCGCCGATAGTGCGTAAGAGTTTGCCTTGGATGTCTTCCCAGCCATCAACATAATCGATAATTGTATGGGTGGCTGCGTCATAATAAAGGCCATTGATGGTGAAATCGCGGCGCAATACATCCTCTTCCGGAGTGCCCCATTGATTATCGTGTAAAATCAAATCACTTTCATTATCGCCTGAACGAAAGGTGGAAACTTCGATGACTTTATGTTTAAACCGGATATGGGCTAAGCGAAAGCGGCGTCCGATTAATAGACAGCTGCGATGGAAGAGGTGTTTGATCTCTTCAGGTCTAGCGGATGTGGAGATATCGTAATCTTTTGGTGTTTTCTTGAGGATTAAATCGCGGACACCACCACCCACCAAATACGCCTTATGACCGGCAGTTGTTAACTTATGGAGAACATACAACGCATCTGAATCAATCAGCGAAGGATCGATTGCGTGTTGATTGAAAGTATAGATTTTAGGTTGCACTAATTCGCTCCCTGGAACGACGGGGATTTTCCTTTAGTAGGTTTTTGCATGTTCTGCTGGTTGGATAACAAAAGCCTGACTATCAGTTAAAATTATTAAATCTACGGGTAAAAGTCAAGGGAATCATTCATTTTAACTTAATAAACAAAACCAAAAGTAATCAAAATTTCAAGGATTGAGCGGGATTCAATTTGCGTATCTGCCGCTTTCTCGTTAAAGACGTAATATCATTGCAGGGAAAGATAGAAGTTGTTCTATTTGAAAAGTAATTAATAGAATTATTGATCTTTTTAATTAATTAAACTTAATAACGCTGTAATATTTATTTATTATATAATGTTATTAGGTAATTATATAGAGGTGTCGTATGGGAGGTCCAAGTATTTCAGGCCACAGACTTACTCCCCAAGAGGATGCGGGAACCATTCAAAGTCTTCCTGTGCAGAGTACGATTTCACAAGAGTCCGCAAAGCAACGGGTTGAGAATTATTTTGGTCATCATTATGACATGTTAAGGGCCCTTGAAAGTCAATCAACTTCTGAAAGTCCAGCTCTTGCTTCAGATCATGTGAAAAATAGCATCAAACAAATTTATGAGACTGCTAATCAGGAACTAAAAAAAATTGAAGCTACGATTACCCGGCAATTAAATGAGCCTGGGAAGACACTTTCTCAGAAAGAAATTAAAAATCTAAAAAAAGAACTCCAGAATGTTGAGAAGCAAACGGCTGAAATTATTCATAAAACGCAGGTGGCAACGCTAACAGAAATTGCTAAATCTCAAGTGACTATGGATAAGCGCGCCTCGTTAGAAGTATACATAAAGACAATCACTGCTGGGGGATGGAAAGCTAAGATTTTAAAAGCCAAATCTCATCTCCCGTTTTTCTTTCCAGGAGCCTACGAAGCGAGTAAAGCTTTTAAAACGGGGAAAGAAACCTTGGAAGCGCAGAGTCGCAAAAGTTTTGACAACTTAAAAGGTGCCGATCAACTGACTTCGCATCAGGCAATTCAAAAAGAGTTTGCCACAGATGCAGTGAAGGCATTGAGTAAAAGAGCCGGGGTTGTGGCACATGGAGATGCTTTCCGCTTTTCCTTTAACCTCGATCGGAAAAAAATCAGAAAACAAATTAAGTCTTTTCATGCCCAAAACATCAGTCAGAAAACGGAAAGAAAAACAATTGAGCATGCCATTACGCAGCCTGTCAGTAAGCCAGGGAAAGTCACCACCACAATTGTTCCCTTAAACTCAGAATTTGATAAGAGCAAAGGGATTACTTCAGTATTTGGACGTATTTTTGGCTCCGCGGGGCTTTCGAGTATGAACCGCTTTGAACCTCACGTCATCAATGCGGCTGAGACGGGGCTTACAAAAGATGGCAAATTGCTTTTTACAGGTTTGCGGCATGCCATTCTTTCCAGCAAGCTGGAGAAAGATCCGGAACTTAGAGCCGAAAATTCACGTGCCATGGCTAAAGAACTCGTGCAAGCTGCCGTGATCCAGCAGATTAGTGGCCAGGGAGGAGCTTTTCCCGAAACTTCGAGAGAGCACCCCTTTGTCATGGATTTTATGTCGGTCAGCTTGGTCACTCCTGATCTTCTTTCTAAACTTAAAGATGGCGATATAAGTGAACGCGTGATGCTTAAAGATCAGGAAAATGCCCTCAAGAGCTTAAGCGGTGTGCAAGAATTTCAGATAGGAGATAAAACTGTTTTTGTACAACTCAATCCTATGCCATTTAACTATGGCGTCAATGCCGGAGCCGTTGGAGCTATTAAACCTCTACTAAAAAAGAAACTGGGACTTGATAGACAGCATGTGCTTAATAAGGAATCGTTTAAAAAACTTGAGGCGCGGGTAGGGAGTTTTCTGACTGATGACCGCTTGCCACCAAGTCAAAGAGAGCATGTGGAGGTTCTCTGGAAAGATATTCAAGAGATGAGCAAGACTAAGTCTTCCTACCTGAAAGGGGGAAATCAGTATGAGTTAGGTGCTAAGCTCCTGATTCTCTCAAACCTTCTAAATCGCACAGATCAAGGCTCCAAGTGTGCTTTTAATTGCAAAAGCGGTAAGGACCGCACCGGGGAAATGGACGCGATGGTGAAAGCTTTTGTTCTAATTGGTGACAGGTATGGGGGGCGCATCCCGACGAGTCAAGAATTTCGCACTAGTGAAGCGTTACGTGCGGAATTTTTGGAAACCTTGCTCACCCTCCTTAAAGAAGGAGGGGGATTAGAATGGGCAAGTTTGAACACTGGCGTCCGCGGTTATAAGTTAAGCGATGAGGCCAAAGTTTGGGGGATGAAAGATGAGGATTTCCGCGAAATCCAGGGATTATCCAAGATGATCGAGTCCTAAATTTAAAGGAAAAAAGGTTAATTTTAATTCGACCAAAATTTCAAAGATGACGAACAGTAAAAGAATGGTTAAAAGAAACTTACCACCCCATAACGAGTAAGAGCTTTTGAGACCTAAATGGTAACGTCCTTTCCAAACCATTAAAATAGGCAATAAACCTAGCAAAATTGCACAGCCGAATCCTCCTGCATACCCTAAAGCTGTTAAAAAGATATGGGGAAAGGAAAAAGCGATTAATAGGGGAGGGATAAAAACCAAAGCGCATAGGCCTAGCTTTCCTAAAAAATCTTTCTTGATTTTAAGGCCGTCAGCCAGGAAGTCTAGAAGTCCCAAAGTCACGCCAAAGAATGAGGTGACAAGGGCAAAGAAGGCAAAAAATTGACCAGTAATATAGACATAGGGATGGTCTATAAAGCGTTTTAGAGGTTGGACTGCATTATCGCCATTTTGCATGGCTTCAGCTAACCCGCCTGGGCCGAAAGTCGGCACGATTCCTAAGATGAGCCATTGCCAAACAATGTAAGTCACAAAGGGGATGGCGCTTCCAATTAGAATGGACAAACGAATGCGCTTTGTATCAAAGGACATGTAATGAACAAGGGTGGGAATAATTCCCTGGTAAGCAAAAGCCGTAAAAGAAACAGGCAGTCCTAGTAAAGCCAATGTCCAATTTTGGGTCTTTAAGTGGTCGAGATTTACAAAGGGAACTCCAATGATGACAAAAATACAGAAAAAAAGAGCTAGCCCTAACATCAGAAAACTGTTAACCTTGCCAACTGCATGGGCGCCAGCAAAAACCACAGGGGCAAAACAAGCCACAAATAGAAGCGAACCAACCCATTCTGACACTAAATGGTTGAAGACGTTTGCGACCAAGTCTCCACAACCTACAACATAAGCCACTGTTAAACAATAGAATAGAAATAAGTAAACAATCCAGGCCACTATTTTCCCAGGCCAGCCTAGGGTGCGTTCGGCCATGGTAATGATATTGGATTCTTGATTCATCCATAGGGAAATTTCTAAAAAAAGCAAGCCGGTGCAAGCCATAAAAGCCCAGCACAGTAAATAGATGAATAAGGAAGGAATGAAACCACCTAAACTGGTTAAAACTGGGAGAGCTAGCATGCCTCCACCGATGGACGTTCCTGCGACTAATAAGGTTCCTCGAATTACATCTTTCATTGAGCTCACTTTAGACCTTAGACTTGCAAAGTTTTCGATAAAAATACTTGTAAAAGTTTATGTCCTCTTGCAATCTTTTTCAAGTTGTTTATTCTTCAAATTTATGGAGATTGAATTTTATGGTTGAGCTCCCCGACTTTTTAGCATTCTTCCAGCAAAGAGCTCAAGAAGCATGGCAGCAAGGGGCTATTTGTGATTTTGAGTTTTCCGGCTCGACTTATCAAGTTCAAGTGCTTGATCCTTATACGAAAAAAAAGGAATGGGCCTTCTTGCAGTTAAATGAGGGGGGGCAAATTAAGGATTGTTTTTGCTCGTGCATGAGCGAAGATGAAAGCCCGGGATGCATCCATTTGGCGGTTGCCTTTTTAGGCATCTACGGAAAGCACCAAAATCCTTTACATCAAAGATTTGAACATTCCTTGTGGAACCAACTGTGTCAAGCCTCTGCCAAGAAATGGGGGTATGTCGCAGATATCTTGACGAAAGTGGACGAAAACCACTATGAGATCCGGAAAGAGCGCACCGTTTGGCTGACTATAGAGCTACTGACAGAAGAAGCTGCCTCACGCATTCATCAAATGCTTGAAACTCCGATTAACGAAACAGAAGAAACATCCCTCAAGTTTTCCAATTTAACCCAAGAAGAGCTCTCCCAATGGCGTTCAGGCCAACCAAGCTTAGGGCTCAGCTATGTGCTTTCATTTTGGTCAGATTTAGCTAAGTGGCTAATGGAAATGCAAGAAATGGGGAAAGCATACCACATCGCATATACAACCCCCGTTAATCATTTGCCTGAAGCAATAAGTGTTGCTTTTGACAGTCTCAAATTTTTTTTCCGTTTGGACGAGGAACTCCTCTCGGCCATTATTCTGTCTCTGAATAGCGTAGATTCTCCATTAAAGGTCTACATGGTCCCTCAAAGTGCAATCAAAGAAATTAGCTTTGATGATCAAACGGGGCAGATGCATATTAAGATGTCTCAAAAGCAGGAAATCGTTCAAGAAAAAGGGATCGATTTTAATGAATGGATTTATGCGCCTTTAAAGGGGTTTTACGCCAAAAGACCTGTGCATCTCTTCCCTTCAGAAAGTTTGGAAGGAGATCAAATTCCACAAGCTTTGAATGCACACTATTCTTTGATTCAAGCGCACATGAAAGAAAAATTGCTGCATCCCACCCCTAAACCTTTTTCTTATCATTTTCAGTTCCAATCCAATTGGGATTTGCACATTGAAGCCTATCTTTTCAATCCTGGTGATCTTTGTAAACCCGGTTCTTGGTTTTTTGGAGATTGGGTTTATATTAAGGCCAAGGGGTTTTATAAAATTGAAGGAAGGTTTTTTAAAAAAATCAAGACGGTGATTGCTGCCAAAGAAATGAATGAGTTCATTAGTCAACAGCGGGTCTGGCTGAATTTACAACCGGGTTTGGAAGTTCATTTAGCTGGGAAAGAACCGCGCTTATCTTATGGATTGGACGAAAATAATCGTCTTATATTCTTTAAAGTGCCTATGGAGGAAAAACAGATCTCACGCGACCATGATTATGGTGCTTGGATCTATTTAGAAGGGGAGGGATTTTATCCGAAAGCGGCCATGAATTCACTCATGTCCATCCGTGCGGGGCTTTCTATTTCAGAAGATCAGCTCCCTCTCTTTATTCGCATGAACCGTGAAGAACTTCAAATGATTCCTCGCTTTTTCAGCGAAATCTGCCCCATTCTGGAAAGTGGTTTAAATGTATATGTAAACGAATCTCAGCAAGTGGTCGTAGAACCCAAATATCGTTTCACCGAAGGCTACGGCTTGCACAACGTTCAGATCTTCGAAGGATTTTCTTTTGTAGCTGAGGAAGGATTTTATGAATTAACTGGCAGCCAATCTTTGCCGGATAAGTATCGGCAAACTCAGTGGATTGACAATAAACACTTACAAGATTTTTTTGGACAGGAATGGGAAATTGTCAAAAAATATGCCTGGGAAAAGGATCCAAGACTAGAATTACCCCATTTTCAACGCTTAGCAATCCTCCATCTTGCCAAAAAAGAAATTCTGGGAAAAGAGTGGTATATCTTGAAGCTGGCGTATAAAACAAATCAAGGACTTGCCGATGCAATTTCGTTTTGGTCTGCACTGAAAAGCAGCCAAAGATTTCTTTTTAATGAAGCTGGCAGATTTGATTTGCTGCACAAACGGTATGAATTTCTCAGGGGAATTGATAAAAAGAGAATTGACTTGCGTTCGCATACTTTTTCAATGACGGCTCTAGAATTGATTCGTCTGCAAATTCTGGAAGATGTGGATCTCAGCCATTTGGATAAGGATTCTTTAGCCCTTTTAAAAAACCTTTTAAATTTTGCCCCATCAGCCTTTCCGAATCTTCCGAAACTTAAAAGCCAGCTGCGCCCCTATCAACAAGTCGGTGTTCAATGGCTCTGGTTTCTCTTGCAGCACCACCTTTCAGGGTTTGTTTGCGATGACATGGGGTTAGGCAAAACGCATCAGGCGATGGCTTTGATGGCGTTATACCATCAAGAAATCGCCGCCAAGACCAATAAAAAGCAGCATTTTCTCGTGATCTGTCCTACATCAGTGTTGTATCACTGGCAAGAGAAAATGGAGCTTTTCTTACCCGATTTAAAAGTATTTACTTTCTATGGCACGAATCGCCGTCTGAAGGATTTCGACGATAATTATGACGTTATGTTGACCTCATATGGCATTTGGCGGAATGAACAAAAGCTTCTGCAAAAAATTCCTTTCAACATTGCCTTTTTTGACGAGATCCAGGTCGCAAAAAATCACACCAGTCAAATTTATGCCTCTTTAATTAATGTTCAGGCTGACATGCGTGTCGGGCTTACGGGAACGCCCATCGAAAATCATCTGAGAGAACTGAAGGCCTTATTTGATATCGTCGTGCCGACCTATATGCCAAACGATGCCCTTTATCGCGATTTTTTTGTCAAACCCATTGAGAATCAGGCCAATATTGAACGCAGAAACTTACTGTCGCGTTTTGTGAAACCTTTTATCATTCGCAGAAAAAAAGAAGATGTCCTTTTGGATCTTCCGGATAAAATCGAAGAGATTTCCCATTGCACCTTGCTAGAAGACCAAAAACGCCTCTATAATAACGTTTTGGAAAACTCTCGCGAACGTATTCTACAAGTGCTGCATGATCGAACCGTCGCGGTTCCTTACATGCACATCTTTGCTTTGCTTTCTTCCTTGAAGCAAATTTGCAATCATCCTGCCGCTTTTTTGAAAATGGCAGACCAGTTTCGCGACTATACCTCAGGCAAATGGGAGCTCTTTAAAGAACTACTTGATGAAGCGCGTGAGAGCTCTCAAAAAGTGGTGGTCTTTTCCCAATATCTCGGGATGCTGGATATCATCGAGCTTTATTTAAAGGAGCAGGGGATTGCTTATGCTACAATCAGAGGATCGACTGTGAATCGCAGCGAGCCCATCAAGCGATTCAATCAAGATCCAAAATGTGAAGTCTTTGTCGGGTCTTTGCGGGCCACGGGACTTGGGATTGATCTCACTGCAGCTTCAGTCGTCATCCATTACGACCGCTGGTGGAATGCCGCACGCGAAAATCAAGCCACGGACCGAGTCCACCGCATTGGTCAAACACGAGGGGTGCAAGTATTCAAGCTGGTTACCCTGGGCACAATCGAAGAAAGAATCGATCAACTAATCATTCGAAAAGGACAGCTGCTTGAAGATGTGATAGGCATCGATGAAAATCAGTTCATTAAACAATTTAAACGCGAAGAATTGATTCAGTTGTTGCAATTTATCGACATCAGTTAGAGCACGCTAAAAATTTTATCAGCGATGGTCTATGCGGCACAAATCTCAAAGATCTGATTCAATCTGGGCATCGGCACCGATGCGGACAGTACCAAACACTGCATCCTTCACAAAAAAAACACACCGTGGAATGTCCTTTTTCACACCAAGCTTCAAATGTCGGCAAAATATAAACCCCTTTCTCATCTGCGTAAACAGCCGAAACTGACAAAATACTCCCCTTGAAATAGACTGACAGACCAGTGGCATCCACTGCGACATTTTCAGGCTTTATATAAAGCTTAGGAGCATCTGGTTGAAGGCAGGTCGTTTCCTCAAATGCACTTAAAAAACTCGAAAATGCTGTAAAGAGAATAATCAGTACATTTTTCATGAATCCTCCACATTTAAACCCAGGTTATTTGCAACTCAGAGAGGGAACCCAAAAATTCAGGTTTATGCTCCATGGAATTCAAGAATTAAGAAAAAGGTTGCTTCTTGAATTCGATCGCTCATAAGAGTTTTTTGACTCTTTACGGATCTTGGAGGAGGGTTTTATTTAATGTAAATAATTAAATTTAGATCTCGCATTCTTTCTTGCGAAAGGCTGCGAGATCATTTTTTTAGAGAATTCTTCTTTCAGCCAGCGTTGTTAAGAAAGCAAGCTGTGCTTGGACAAGGTTTAGCAAATGTTTCTTTTTCACAACCAAAGTATCTTGACTGTAGCCTGCAGGAAGGAATCCCTTTCCAAAAATTTCAGCATACATGGAAAGATGGTGAGCTTCACTCAAATGCAATAGACCAGGATGAGTGGAACGTCCTTTTATTTTGGATTTAAGCGCAGCCCAGAAAAGATAATCTCCAGCTTTCTCGATGTTTGATTCTTTCAGCTTTTTCGCTTCTATCATTGCAAGTTCATCTTCAAGTCCGAGTATAGCCGTTGCCACCTTAAAATTATGTGAGTGGAATTCCTCCCCATTAATATTCGAGATGGCTGAGAAAGCAATTTCAAGCAAACATTGGCCGCAAGTCCGCAAAATATGTTCATGCAGGCTTAAAAACTTTTGTTCCGGGAATTGATCCATCATCTCAAGTGCTGTGATCATCCTTTTAAGATGAACACATAAGTCTTTTAAAGAGTTAACTTTGCGTTCAGGGTGTTGTTTTTGCTCTGTTTTCAGCTTAGCCTTAAGACGCTCATATAAAGAATGCAACTCCAGTTGCAAAGGAGATAGATTTGAAAAGGGTTCAAGCGGATATTCCTCAAGCTCTAGCTCCATTAACTGTTTGCATTGTTCTTGCATTTGCTTGATAGGCTTCATGTCAAAATCTTTTTGCAATTTAGCCAGAGCCTTAAGATGAGTCAAGCTATGGTTTAGTAACGAAGTTAAATGACCCAGGGAGCTTTCAGTGAAACCGTCATTACACGCTAAAAGAATTTCTAAGCCAAGAGGAGGGGTTTGACTGCGAAAAGTATGGAAATCTAAGCTTGCGTGGGGATAGCGAAACCAGGTGGATCCCATATCATTATCTCTTTCACAAGGAATTTCAAGTTCATGGCTCATCGCGACAAGCCCATGGTGCAATGCGTGGGTTTTACTTAGATAGAGAGGGGTGATTCCTTGCTCTTGTGCCAAATAAAGATGGTTAATTAAAGTGGAACTCAGCAGAGAAGCTTGTGGCATCATTCCCTTCTTTAATGTGTGCTGGAGTAGCTCCAAGGTCCATAAGCAATGTTGAAAATGGTACTGCTGATCAAGCGCAAAAATTGCCGCCTCATCGAGGGTTTGAATTTGATGGATGAGATGCGCGGGATAGAATTTCTCGGGACATTTTTCAATGCGATTAGAAGGGGTTTTCGAGATTCGTTGTGTTTTTGACGCCGGGTGGGATAGTGTTTTCTCACTTTCTACTTTTTCTGCAGCAGGATTTTTAGCTAATTTTTCTTTTTTCTTCTTTATTTTTTTGTAGCGCACGGATTTTGCTTCTCTATCCACATCCAATAACCATGATTCGTCCTGAGCTTGAAATGCGGGAATTTCGATGATGAAAGGCCGCAGCCACGCAAAACAAATATTTTGAACTTGACGAAAGCTTTCCAGTGTTTCAAGAGCAGCATTCATCTCGCTGAGTTGATTTTGCTGGGCTATGATCAGGATTTGATCCTTGGAGTTTTTCGCCACAACATTTTTGGCATTTTCAAGCATTGTAGTCATCGGGTTTAACAACTGAGTGTTAGTCGTGCGCATCAACATGGAGAAAATACTCGCATCTAATATCTCTTCGAATAAGGTTTCGACCGAGATCAAGCTATTCAATGTCGTTTGAGAGAGGCTGATTTTTGAGCTTAGATCCATTTCCAGATCTTCAAAGATGCCCGCGCGCAGATTAAGAGTGCTTTGAGGGGGATTTGGATTGGGTGGTGTATGTGTATTAAACAACCTGTCAGAGAAATCTTGCATCAGAATATCAGGAGAGCTATTCCAGAGAGGAATATCATCCTCAATGGCTTTTGCCATTTTCTCAAAAATGGGGCTAAACCACGGCGACGCTTTCTTCATAAATTCATTGAAGAATTGTCTATTCAAAGCCGCCTGGTGTTTTGGCTGTTTTACAGGTTTTAGAGCTTTTTCGGCAGACTCTTTCAGATAAGTAAAAAACAACAAACAGTCCTGGGAAGCTTTTAAATAGGTCGTTGCATGCAGGTTTTCTTCTAATGCTTCAAAAAAAATACTTAGGGTCTCCTTAATCTTCCATAAGCAAATTAAATGATGAAAACCATCAAAAGCACAACGTATCATGGTGTTTTTTTTAGTCCTTGCGTGCTTTTCACCAGGCAGCATCCCATCCAAACCTTCTCGCGCATTTTCTAGCAGCTCTACTAAGGTTTTTTCAAATTTGCTTGGGGAGGATTTTACTAATTGGGAGATTTGCATCGCAACTTCATATCTTCTTGAAGGTGTTTTTGCAAGTACCTTGCATCGGGATAGCCCTATTGAATTTCGCGTCGTAGAGACGTGTCTAAAAGCTTTAAATTTGGCTTCGATCGTAGGGAAAAAAGCTTCAAAAGCAGCTCCTCTAGGATATAAGGTAGAATGGTATAGTGGGGCAATTTTCATGCCATCGAATAGTCTTTTAAGCGGAAGAGAAGTTTGGTTTAGCAAGAGATGCATTTTTGTGTATAAGATTGTGAGCCAGGTAAACACTTCCTTGGGCATCTTACATTCTGAGGAGGCAGGGGGAAATCCCAGTTCTTCAAGAGGAAATGGAAGAAAGTTCTTTTGGCACCCAATACATTTAATATTCACAAAAATCTTGTGCAATTTCTCCTTAAGAGTTTCAGAAACGTGAAAGTCTTTGCAAAACTTAGTTAAGTATTCTAAGGCCCCTTTGTCCCATTCTTTTTTGACTAGAAGATCATAAACATCCGTTGTAAAAAAGGATTCTTTGCTCGGTTTTGACCCTCTACAAGAGAGCTCATAGGTGTGTAAGAAACAACTTACTAGAGTCAACTCACAAATTTGCTCCAAACTTAAAAAGCTTAAATCACTGAAAACTAATTCGATGCCTAGTTCTTTGAGTTGCTCTTGAACCTGTTCGATTTTTTTCAAAGCAATCTTCTTTTGGCTGCTTGGATCCAGGACTGGGGTATCTAGCCGCACAAGGGATTCCTGATAGCCTGAAGCCTTCAAGCCGTAATTTTTTAGGAGGACTAAGATTCTGCCATAGAGTTCTTGAGCTGGAGGAGATTGATTAAAGATACGCATTTTTTTGGCGTACTCTTCAAAAGAGTGTTCGAAATCGATTTGATTTTTATAGTAAACTAAATTTGAATCAATACTTAACATACGACCTTCTATTTCTTATTAAGGTCATAAACTATAAACTATAAGTTAATAAAAGTCATTAATTTCGTAGATAAATAGTAAATAAATTGATTTTATTTTAATGGATCATTCAATTTGTTTGAGAATGGATTTATCCTTGTTTTGAACACGGGGCCTCGTAGAGACACAAGAATGGTTCAGTTGAACTCTATTGTTAACTAAGTCAATTTGTCAGAGCGATTAATTTAATGGAGATTCTGTATGGATTAGATTTGGAAAAGAAAAAGAATGGAGTGAAATTAAAGCGATTTAATCGCCAACTTCACTCCCGAGAGGTACAAGTGCAGAAGCCAAAAAGCAGATCAAGTGAAAGCATCTTAGTTGATGCTGCCATCCTCGCCATCCCAGACAAAACTTTCGTCAAAATCATCTTCTCCGAGATCTTCTGGGGTGGATGTTTTTATTTTTGGAGGATGAGCGGTCCCCGCCCCTTCTGCTTTTTCTTGGCGTGATTTATCTTTGCCTTTGAGGTGCATGATAATTGGCACACCTGTAAAACCATAAGCTTCGCGGAATTGGTTGTAGAGATACTTTTTATAGCTTTCTACCATTAGCTGAGGCTGATTCACGAACACGATGAATTTAGGGGGATCAATATCCACCTGAGCCATATAGTAAATACGCAGCCGTTTTCCCATTAACATCGGGGGGTGATTTCTTTGCATTGCGGCTTCAATAAATTTGTTCAATTGATGCGTGGTGATGCGTTTTTGGGAATTTTCGTAAACAGCTTGAATTTCTTCAAAGATTTTTTCAACGTTTCTTCCTGTTTTAGCCGACATAAAAATCTTCGGGCAATGATTTAGAAAAGAAGCTTCTGATTCAATCCCTTTAATTGCATGCTCCATCCTAAACCCTTTAACGAGGTCCCATTTATTAAAGAGGAGAATGCACCCTTTACCAGCTTCTTCAATTTGATTGGCGATTCTTTTTTCCTGCCCAGTGAGTCCTTGTTGGGCATCCAACATCAATAAGCAGATATCGGCGCGTTCGATAGCTCTGTCGGTTCGGATAGAGGCAAATTTATCTACGACCTCATGTTCCGCATGCTTGCGCCGGATCCCGGCAGTATCGATTAGAGTGTAGTCATGCCCATTATGTGTGAATGAAATGTCGATGCTGTCGCGTGTAGTACCAGGAATGGGGCTGACAATACAGCGCTGATCATCTAATAAGAAGTTGACCAATGAGGATTTTCCTACATTAGGGCGACCCACAATGGCAATTTTTAACGGGTGCCCTGTTGCCTCTTCTTCGATTTGCAGGGCAAGGGGCGCTAATGCAGTTTCGAGAAGTTCGGCAATCCGCCAGTTTTGAGTCGCTGAGACAGCGATTTTATTTTGAATGCCTAACGATTGGAATTCATAGATCAAATGTTCCTGCGATTGATTATCGATTTTATTGACAGCCAGGCAAAGGGGCTTCGATGTGCGCAGCAGGATTTGCGCAACCTCGTGATCTAAGGCTGTCAATCCGACATGGGCATCTACAACCATGACTAAGGTATCCGCTTCTTCAATGGCAATTTCCGCTTGACGTTTGATTTCTTCATTGAAAGGGGCCGTGGAACGAGGATTGATGCCCCCTGTGTCGATCACTTCAAAGCGTCGGCCAAAGAGATCGGTTTCAGCATACAATCGATCGCGGGTAATCCCTTCAGCTTCATCGACAATGGCGATTTTTTTTCCACAAATTTTATTAAAAAGTGCGGATTTACCCACGTTGGGCCTTCCGACAAGAGCTAATTTTGGCAATCGAGACATAAAAATCTTTTAGAGGTTAAGTTTAAGAACTTATACTATATAAGAATAAACCTTAAAAATAAATAGCATATTTACGGCCTAAAGTCCGGAGTGTAAATCTTTTAATTGCAATCTTTGTCTTTTAAAAAAAAATAGAGTCGTTTATAATCCCTAATTTAATTCACTTATTTATCTGACTTTATGTTTTTTAATGACAAAATGCGAATCTTCTATGCTAAGATTCGGAATGATTCAGCATATGTCTTTTCTTTTTACGCGGGGACCTCCAGATGAGTGCGTCGAGCGATCGCATTTCACTTGTAGCATCGATCAAAGATCTTAAGAAGTATTCTTGGGCTGCATTTTCACAAGATGTAAGCGCAGGCATTTCTGTGGCTTTACTTTCGGTTCCTCAATCCATGGCTTATGCGCTGGTGGCAGGTCTTCCGTTATCTTGTGGGTTATTAGCTGCTATTTTTTCCTCTTTAATCGCCGCGGCCTTTGGTTCGTCACGCCATCTTGTCGTCGGCCCCAGCAATGCCATTGCAATTCTAGTGCAATCTGGCACGTCACAAATTTTATTTAACTACTTCAGAGATTTAGACGGGCTAGATAGAGAATTGATGGCTGTCCAAATTTTGACGCAATTGACAATTTTAGTCGGTCTTTTTCAAATTGCCGTGGCCTCATTAAAATTAGGCAGGCTGACGCAATTTGTCAGTCATTCCGTTGTAGTGGGCTATGTCGTAGGGACTGCCATTGCGATTATTATTGATCAATTTTATATTTTCCTGGGCATTTCCCCGATGGAAGGGGTGCATTCCTTTTATGAAAAAAGCTGGTACTTGCTCTCACATCTTTCGCAATTTCATGCCCCGACGTTAATCATCAGTTTAGTCAGCCTATTTTTGATTGTTTTGCTGCGCCAAAAAGATAAACGCATTCCCGGAGCGGCAATTACATTCGCATTTATGGCAATGGTTGTGCAATTGATGGGGTTAAGTTCTGAAGGCGTTGATACTTATGTGAATGGGCAGCTGCAACAAATCGTATTAGTGGGGGATACAGGCGATGTCTATAGCGGCCTGCCCTCACTGGCTTTCCCTTACTTCAATACCCGTATTATTAGCAGTTTGCTCCCCGTGGCCTTCGCGATTGCTTTAATGAGTATTTTAGAGTCGGCAGCAGTGGCAAAATCGATTGCCGCAGTCACAGGGCAGCGTCTTTCCCTCAATCAGGATATATTCGGCATTGGATTGGGCAATTTTATGGCTTCTTTCCTGGCTTCGATGCCCGTATCGGGAAGTAATTCAAGGAGTGTTTTAAACTATATTAGCGGAGCACAGACACGTTTTGCTGCGATTTTTGGTGCGATCTTTGTGGCCATTATCTTAATGGCCTTTGGTTTCTTTATCTCGCGTATTCCATTAGGATCAATGGCCGCCCTTTTAATTGTCACCGCCGTAAGCATTGTGAACCGCAAACAATTTTTGCTCTGCCTCAAAGCCACGAATTCCGACGCCTTTGTGCTTTGGGTGACTATTCTGTCCTGTATATTTTTCAGCCTGGATGTGGCTTTTTATATTGGAGTCATTCTTTCCATTACGCTGTATCTTAAGAAGGCCTCTATTCCGCAACTGATTGAATATGGGATTGATGATTCAGGCAAATGGTGTTCGACGGATACAGAAAATAAGCAGGATAAGAAAAAGATTCGCGTGATTAAAGTCAAAGGAGAGCTATTTTTTGGTGCCGCGGACTTATTTCAAAGTACTTTAAAATCGATAGCT
The DNA here is from genome assembly GCA_002786175.1 of Parachlamydia sp. Taxonomy (GTDB): domain Bacteria; phylum Chlamydiota; class Chlamydiia; order Chlamydiales; family Parachlamydiaceae; genus Parachlamydia. Next base: position 16,511 of record PEQL01000008.1, on the reverse strand, counting down.
GAAGATGATACAACCACCAAGGTCATTATCTTACAATTGAAAAATGCACGTGATTTAGATGCAACAGCTTGCTTAGCCTTACAACAACTTTATAATTATCTGCATAGTTCGGGCAGACATCTTATCCTTAGCGGTTTAACATTCCCAATCTGGGAAGTATTAAGTAATTCCGCCCTGATTGAACTCATTGGCAAAGAAAATCTTTTCTTTTTAAATGAGAGACGTCCCCATCTTCACATGAAAAAAGCCTTGAGAAGAGCCGAAATTCTTTTATGCACACCCTCAAGTGATTCAAGTCCAACTGTTTTAGAAATTGCAAATAAAAATTACCTCGAAGTGCGAGTCGATCAATAGATTTGTCCAGCTATTGCAATCAACTTTTCTTTTTGCAATAGTCACGATTTATGCTGCAGAATAAAAGCAGACTCTTTTGGCTATGACCTACAGAGGAAAGATCATGTACCCTCATGCTTTAGTTGTCCTGGGAATCCCCATTAATGATTTTACGCAGGATGAAGCTATTCAGGCCATTCTGAAGGTGCTCAATAGCACAGCGGGACATAAGAATGTTCATTATGTGAGTTTTGTGGGTATCGAAGAGATCATGAATATATGGGGATGGAGCCAATCAACGATCGAGAATCGGGAATTTCTCAGCGTTCTTCTCAAAGCGACTTATGTCATTCCAACCAACGAAGCATTGGTATGGATTAGTAAAATGTTGGATGACCCTCTCCAGCCAGCTATTCAAGAATCAGATTTTTTCCACAAACTCTGTGAGCGATTGGCTGCCGAGAATAAATCGCTATTTTTCCTTGGCAATAACGACACCGAATTTAGGCAATTAGTAGCTCAAACCAAGCGCAACTTTCCCAAGCTTCGGATTTTGGGTTCTGAGACCCCGCGCATTGCATTGGAAGGACAAGATTTGCTAAATATGGACGACTTGGATGCGCTTCTCATTGAAGAATTAAACGACTTAGCTCCGGATGTCTTGTGGGTAAGTTTGGGAAGCCCCAAGCAAGAAATTTGGTTTAAAAGAGTTAAGCGCCGCTTAAAGATTCCTTTAGCCATTGGGGCAAGCTTCAGATTTGCGGAGACCCTGCATCCGACATTTTTCGAGCGTAGCTGCCATTTTTTCAAAAAAATCAAATCGTTTTTCAAATTATGCGTGTTGTCGCTCCCTTTAATTTTGATGCAAAACTGGAGCCGCTTAATCTATGCTAAAGATATTTCTCGGGCTGAAACCGTTAAAGATCCATTGTTATTTCTGTCTGAAGCCCATAGCTTTGTGGTCTTTCCGTTGCCGAAAGTGCTGAATCAGCAAACTTGTGATCAAATCGCTTGGCACTTGAAAGATGCCTTTGAACATCCGCGTTTGATTTTTGACTTTAGGGAAGTCAAATATATCGATCTTCACGGTCTCAGCTTTTTGCTCCATACCATGACCAGAATTTGGAAGGAAAAAAAGGAAATTTATGCCTGGGGTTTATCAAACTACCTTAAATATCTCCTAAAACTCCATCGCCTCTGGTTTTTACTCGACCCCTATTTTTTTCATTCCCCGCAAGATTTTATACGCAGTTTTGCTGGAAAAGATGGAAAAAGAGAACATTTTTATCTCTCTATTCAACAAAAACGTGCACATATGATCGTCAGTTTTTTTGGATTCCTCGGCAATCAAATTAACTATGCAAGCTATTTGGATAGTTGGATTCCTATGGTTGAGGATAAAGGGTGTGTGTTGGATTTCACCTATTGTCTAGCGGTAGATAATCGGGCTTTCGGGTTTTTACTGCGCATCAAGGAATATCTGCAGCAGCATGGAAAGTCATTAAAAATTTGCGGCGTAAATAAAAATTTAGAGAAAGAATTTGCACAGGCCGGTGTGAATCAATATGTGAAGTTTTACCCTAATTTGGAATCGGCTCTTATAAAAATTTAAAACTGAAGGAAGAAAATGTCTAAAATACTCTATTTATGTCTGACAGTTGGAATGTGCACCTTTTTTTCCCCAGGACAAAGTGCTGTTGTCAATGCCCCCACAGAAGAGGTGGAAGAGCAGTTGATTCTCAAAGAGGGGGATGATGTCGCCGAGCGTAACCGTAATGCCAAAGAACGCGACCAGATATCCCTCTATGAAAAAAATCGCCAAAACGTACAGCGTGCTGAACAACGCGCCAGACGACGCGCTTATTGTCAGGGACGAAACTGTCCTCAGGGTTATCAAGAAGACTCTTATGAGTATTTTGAAGGGGAGTAGATCTAAACCTGAGCGTTCGTTCACTTTGCCGCAGTCGCTTAAGCGTATGCGGGAATTTCTTTTTGAAGAAAAAAATGCAGCATTGATATTTGGACAGATATTCTGATAGTATAGCTTAAAGACTAGCTAATGGAAAAATTATGAGATTGAAATCAATCTGCTACAAAGAAAATCATTTGACAGCGGGAGCAAACCCCTGGGAACTTGAAAAACTTTCCCTCGGAGAGCGGAACCTCATTGTGGGTAAGAATGCGACAGGAAAAACTCGCATTATACATGTCATCAATAACTTAGCGCGGCTCATTAAAACCCAACAAATATTCAACGGAGAATGGACAGCATCCTTCATTGATGAATCCAATGATTCATTTGAATTTTCTATAGCCTATGAGAATGGTAAGGTAATTAAGGAACAAATTTCGATAAATAGTCAAAAGAAACTTGAGCGCACATCTTCTTTAGCGCAAATATTTTCTGATATTACTTTAGAGTGGCAAACGATATTCCCCCCAAATGACCGATTAGTTCTGCATGTTCGCAGAGATGAAAAGGAATTTCCTTTTTTGGAAAATCTAGTGCTTTGGGCAGATGGGGTGCGCGGCTTTAGCTTTGCCAACACTTCTCCAAATCTCATTGAAATACCTGAAAAACCTTCTCAATTAATAAGCTTGAATGCGGTACCCTCGGCTCTTGAGCAATTGTCAAGTCAACAACTTAAAAAAGTTATTAATCAACTGAATGAGATTGGTTATGACTTAGAAGCTGTATCAACTGGAGTGGTCACAGGTTTACAACCCACTGCAAAAATGATTTTATTTAAAGAACGTGGAATTGCAAACCTTCTCAAACAGTTTGAAATTTCACAAGGCATGTTTCGGGCTTTTTCTGTGCTTACTATCTTTGAATTTCTTCGTTCTTCTGGTAGTGTTGGAACCATTTTAGTGGATGATTTCGGAGAGGGACTTGATTTTGAACGGAGTAAGAAGCTTGCTGAAATAATCTTTGAAGACCAATCCGAATCACAAATTCAGTTTGTGATGACCTCAAATGATTCATTCCTTATGAATACGGTTCCTTTGACTGAGTTAACTATTTGCTACAGGTCTATTCATAAAGTCAAATGTTTAAACTACTCCAACTCTAAAGATAAATTTGACGAGTGGCAACAGCTTGGTTTGAATAATTTTGATCTCTTAACATCAAATTTTTTAAATCAGTAAATGTATCAAAAGAAAATCGCAATATACGTCGAAGGACAGACGGAACAAATTTTCCTTAACCGCCTGATTCAGGTTTGGTGGGATTATTCAGGGATTGAGATAAAAAATATCAAAATCATGGCTGGAGAGGAAAAGAAACCGCTTGTTCAAGACTTTCAGTCACCTGATCCAGAGACTTATTTTCTTATTTGCGATGTAGCTGGGGTAGGCGGATTGGCATCAACAATTGCTAGCCGTTCAAAAAAACAACATGAAAAGGGCTTTAAAATCATTGGATTACGCGATCTTTATGCCAATGACTTTTGTTCGCTACCTGCAAATGTGGATCGCTCTCTTGAAATCATTAAGAATTTTAAAAAATCCTTACTCATACAAAAGTGTCATTGTCCTGATGAAATTAACATCTATCTTGCTGTCATGGAAATAGAAGCATGGTTATTAGCATTCACTGAAGCTATAGCTAAATGGGCAAAAATAAGCGAAGAAACGATCTTAAACAAGATTTCAGAAAACTTGCACACCCCTGAGATCATAAATCTTGAGAGAATCAAGAGGCCGAGTATACTCTTAAGGGATTTAGGCGAAATAGGTCTGCGACAACAGTCTAAATCAGTAGGCGCTATCACTTTAATGGTTAACAATATTGATCGAGAACATATTGAAAAGGTACATGCTTCCAATCAGATTCCGAGTTTTAACAAATTTTGGAATGAACTGCTTGCTTTTACTTGTATTAAGGAAAAAATCCAAGGTTAGGCTCGAATCCCAAAGGTTAAGAGCTTGCACTCGAATAGCGTTTTAGGCCCATCTTCCATTGTATTCGGACAAGTGCAAAAAGAAAAATTGTAGCGGCCGCTAAGATGAATAAGTGCTCGAGTTGTTCATGTTTTAATACATTTATAGATAAGCTTGTACACAGAATAATTGGAACTACATAGCTAAATCCAAATTGAATGAATTTTGGATAAACGTGTTTGGGGCGAGAACCTAGCTGAACGACTTGATTAGAAGCTGCCGTCAGATTGCCTACATCAATCAGCCAAAAAGAAAAATTCACAAAGAACTGGTTAATTAAATACACGATAAAAACTCCATTCGCGATCAGTAGAACAAAAAGGCAAAGATCAAATGCAGTGACAGTGAGACTAAGATCTTGAATTCCTGTGAAGATAAGCCATGAAGGAAGAATAAGATTAAATAAACTCGCATAATCGACTCGCTGAATAGCTGTATAGGCCTGAGCATCCATCGGTCTAATTAAATCTGCATCAAGCTCACCAAAGCGTAACTTATAAACAAACTCATCATGTGAAATTTCAAAAAAGAAAGTGTATAGACAGGTGATAACATTAAAAGTGCCTAGTAGGATATAGAATGAGGCTTGATCCCAGTTTCCGATAAGGTTAGAAAATTGATAATAGATATCTACGGTTAGAATCTCAGCAACTAGAAAAACCAAAGAGAAGAGAATCGTTAAAAATGCTGACATTTTGTAGGCAGCTAAATGCTTTGCACTAATTTTCAAGTAGAGCACATGAAGCCTGAGAAATTGAATAAAAGGATTAAAGATTGACGGCTTCATAGTGCTTGAGTCCTTGTTTCCACAAAAATTTAAAGACACAGATGAAGAAAACTATCCATGATATGGCAATCAAACAATGTCCTTGCAATTCCTGAGCCGTTAACTCTCCTTGAAGGGCTTTTACATTAATGTAACCAAAATAAGGGAAGGGGGTGAAGCCTGCGAGGATTTGCATAGACCTTGGAAAAAGATCTAATGGCGCAACTATTCCTCCAAAAAGAGTCATGCATCCCTGAAAGATCTTTCTCAGAGGCCACATTTCCACCAGCCAAAAAGCTAAAACACTCAGTGCAAGTCCAAAATAAAAGATGAGCAAAAAGCTTAAACCGAAGAGTAGAACACTCCAAGGGCTTAAAGATAGTGTAAAGGAGATATTCAAAAGGTAAAGCACCAGAAGAGATAACGTTGACATCAGTAGTAATATCGGCAGTTTTGAAGCTAAAAATTTAGCAAATATATTAGCTTCAATATGGATAGGTTTGATCAATAGAGTGCTCAACGATCCTTTTCTTATTAACGGTTGGAATTCAAACAGGTGAGAGGGTGCAAGCAAAAGTGTTGAAATCGTGATCAAAACATAATATGAGGCCATTTCGTCCCATGTATAATGGTGAATTGTTTCCTTGTCGACAAAGATAGTAGCCCAAACAGCCAAGTAAATAAGGAGCCGAGTCATGTGCAAGATATAAGAAAATAGAAAATTGAACCGATAGCTCATATCTTTCATGAGATAGGCTTTAAAAATATAAAAATAAGGTTTCCAGTGCATTTAAAAGCCTTTTCTTTCATCAAAAATTGAAAAAATAGCCTCTTCAAGTGAGGTTTCTTCAGTTCTTACACTGGTGATAGGGATTTGATTCACAATTTCTAAAATGTTTTTTTGTAAATCAAATGGAATACAGTTGATGGAATATTCAATTTGAGAAATTTTCTCGAAAGGCATGGAGAGGTTAAATTCTGTCTTCTCAGTTGTGAAGTAGATCTTTCTGGAATCCCCAAAGTTTTTTAGCAGATCTTTAAGAGAACTATCATAAAAAATGCTTCCTCTTTTAATGATCAGCACTCTTTTGGCAAGGACTTCAATATCACGCATGTAGTGGCTTGTGATGATGATCGTGGTTTTATGCTTCAAATTAATTTCTTGTAAGAAATCTCTTATGGCTTTTTGGCTGAGAATGTCTAATTCTATCTTAGGTTCATCTAAAAAAGCAGTTTAGGCTGATGAATCATAGAAACGATCAGTTCAAATTTCATTCTTTCTCCTAAAGAAAGATTTCTCACCGGAGTTTTCAAGAGATGGGAAACAGAAAGCAAGCTCATAAATTCGTCAAGGTTTTGCTTAAAGACTTGCTTGGGGATCTGATACAACTCACGAATAATATGCAGCGTATCAATAGCTGGAATATCCCAAAGTAATTGGCTTTTTTGTCCCATCACCATGCCAAAATGCTGCACAAAATTTCGCTCTTTTTTGTGGGGGATATGCCCCATTACTGAGACTTCTCCCGAAGTAGGATAGATTAATCCTGAAAGAATTTTCAATAAGGTTGTTTTACCTGCTCCATTGGGCCCTAGAAGACCAATCATTTCTCCTGGACGCACACAAAAAGAAATCTCATTTAAGGCAGGTACTGAAGAACTTGGTCGTTTAATGAAATCTTTAATCGTATTAAAAAATCCAACACTTTTCTCAAATGTTTTATAAGAATGACTTAAGTTTTGTACGTCTATCACATATTCATACATTTTTGATTCTCATTTAGATACAAAGCCAAGTTTTCCATGGATAACCAGTCTTTTTGATAGTCTCAAACTCTTTTCATAAAATTCCTCTCCGGAGGAAATCGATCCTATCATGCGCTATAGTTCTCAAAAAGACAAATCAGGCCTATTTTTAGAAAAGACTTTAAAAAATAGAAAAGTGTTATAATTAATTTGAAGTTAGTGCATTAAATCCAACATAGGAGTAGAAATGACGATCATTTTAGCAAAAATTTTCGGACTGTACTTCTTAGGACTTGGGATTGTCTTTTTGTTGAATCCCAAACGAATTGGCAATGTTTACCAATTAATTCATGAAAACGAAGCTTTCATTTATCTAAGTGGAATTTTGGCACTTCTTGTGGGAGCTTTTGTTGTCAGTGTCCATAATGTCTGGGTCATGGCTTGGCCTGTGACGATCACTATTTTGGGATGGGTGAGTTTAGTTAAAGGAGTTGGCCTAATGGGATGGTCTAATTTTTCCCAGTCTTTCTCGTTTATGCTACAAAAATCAAACTCTTTCTACAGAATCATTGGATTGTTGCTGTTTTTAGTTGGTCTGTTTTTTTCTTATCAAGGATGGAAATAATCAATTCGATTAACCTAAGGAGGAACCTATGCTAAATCCTACAAAACTAGGCATTGCTGGGGGAATACTATGGTCTCTGTCCCTGTTTCTTTTGACTCTTATTGCCATGCACACAGGTTATCCGGCTCAGTTCTTAAATTCATTGGTGAGTATTTATCCGGGTTATTCAATTTCTGGATTAGGATCAGTCATTGGTCTTATTTATGGATTTGTCGATGCTTTCGTGAGTTTGTTTCTATTGGCATGGATTTATAATAAGCTCTTGAGCCGATAAATGAGACTAGGCGGAGGCTTATTAAACTGAATTTTTGCCAACTTTATTCATTTATGAGCAAATCCGCCTTTTCGAATGAAAATTCAACTTCTTTGGAGGTCGGGATGAGAATTGCTTTATTGGGTTTGGGATGCTTGATTGCAACTTATGCCTGGTGTGAGGAAGAAGTCATGACTACACTGAGTCAAAGGTGTGAAGATGAGCAGTGTGTTGAACAATTATGCAATCCAGATAAATCCTACTGCAAAGACTCTCCCTATATCAAAAAAGATAATGAAAAGATTTCCCTCTCAAGAAATGTGGAACAAGATCAAATTTTTTACCTGAGTTTGATTTCGAATGAAGAAACGACCAATACTCTTGGGAAGCAAGTGCAGCAGCTCGCTCTTTCCGATGGGAGCAAATGGGAAGTCGACCAGAATTTTGCTTCTATGGCCAAAGGATGGAAGGGAGGGGATCATATCTCAATTAATGTCCCGCATGCTCCAGGCGGAATGCTTTATCCAAAAGATGTTTTTAACTTACAAAATGAATCTACTTTGCAAGCATTTCCTGCAAAACTCTCCGAGGTAGATGCGGAGCAAAGTCAAAAAATTGCGTCATTCGACCCCGATAACTTGCAAGTTTGCTTAAGCAATAAGATGTGTTTAAAAGCAGCTGAAAAGAATTCATGGATTTTTTCTGTAATTAAGCCAGGAAGTTCAATTGTTCTAGGTCTCAATACCGATTTGGATGCGGAGCGATTTCCAATTCTCTTGCTCGTTTCCACAAATCGCGGCGAGGTCATTCATTGGATGCATATTCCTGTAAAACTAGATACTGCTGCGAGACAGTAAATTTTATCAAATCTTTTTTAGCTAGGAGATCGGGAGCTTAAGGTTTATTTCGAGCTATGACGGTTATTTTTACGTGGGGCTGTGAGATGGTTGAAACAATCATAGCCAGCGTTTTAATGGTCGGATTTTTATGTTTGAGTGCTTGATACACTGTCGATCTTGCAACTTTTGCTTCTTTCAGCAACGCTACAATAGGTATATCTCTAAAAGTTCAATGATACCCTCAGGGTCATTATTGAGCAAACATTCCATGATCGCAGAGCCAATGAACTCCTTGCTTAGATACCTATCGGGGTTAAATTTGCTAACTTTTGCATCTTTCTTGATTTTCAAATTAATCTCCTTGTTCGACATACTTAAGGAAGAGATTTTTTGCCTCCTTAATGTCTTTGTCTTGTCCATTTTTATTACCTCCATAAAGGAGCAGTAAATAAACTGAGCACTATCTCACCATAGTAAATACGTTTCTCATCTTTCCATCGCAGCTCAAATGCACAATCTTTCGTGATTCCTTTATCATAATCCGAAACATGCTTAAAATCGCCAAAATGATCGCTTTCTAAAATATTTATGATTCTTTTGGCAATAATACTTGTGTTTTTAGAGGCTGCTTCTTGAACCACTCACCCTATTCTTTGTTTGTTCAATTACATATTCGTTCATAGCTTTATTGTGCAACGTATAGTATACAAGAAAAATGATTCATAAAGTGGACAAAGGCAATGGAAATATTAAAAAACTCTCTCCCAATTTATTCTCTATTGCAAGTAACTCAGCCATTCCTCTGTTAAAATGCTCTTGATGAGTTGCGGATACTCTTGATAAACATCTCGAAGCGATTTCTGAAAAAGGGTTCTGGCTTCTTCTGGTTGTCCTGCAAGTACAAGCGCTCTTGTCAGGTAGGCCGAAATTCTCCAGTGCGCCAAGGGCGTTTCCAAAAGCTCTTTAAAACTAGCGATGGCCTGATAATGGTAATGATTGCCTAGTTCAAAGAGCGCTTTCCAGAGGAGATAGATCACATCCCCGCCATTCCCAAGATGCACATAATATCTTCGATAAAATTTTAGAATATTCTTGGCTTCTTCAGAATCGGGTCGCGCGGCGGCAATACCAAACAATTCGCGAGTAATAATGTCTTGCAGGTATTCCTGATCGTTATTATCCGGGTCAAATAAATAAGATTTTGTACAGGCTTGCACTAAATTTGAAACGGTGATGTGTGGATGCAGTTTTCGATTAAAAATGCAGGCAATGTCACCGATGGTATAAAATTCATAATGTGGGTTGATTTGCTTCACTTGTTTTGCGATTAAGCGAAGGGGGAGTGCGGTCCTGGCATCGGCGTAATACATTCCTCTCAGGTCATCGATCAGGATGACATCTTCCTCGGAGCCATAGGCCTTAATAATGTTTAATTCATTTTCGATGGGTGAAAAGCCTGGAATGCCCCCAGTGCCCTCACCAGAGCAATGGGCATCTAGCCAATAAAGTCTTTTGGAATGTGAATGATTGATAAGATCTTTTAGCATAAGACTTGTGTCGCCCAGATACAAATAAACATTCGGATAGCGTGAGAGCCTTTTTTTGGCGATCAAATGATTATTTTCGTAGATTTCGATACTGTGAACTTCCGGGAATAATTTGGCCGCTAGTTCAGTTGTTTCTCCTCCCGCAGTGCCAGTTTCAATAAAGGAGTGAATGCCAAAACTGTTTTTTAGTTTATTCAAATCATCTCTGTTAAAGGTGTAGATTTCTTTAGATATTAACGTGAGATCTTCAGCACTGAGGCAAAGGGAGAATAGCATGAGAGTGCAAAATATTTTTTTCATAGGCCCTCCTTGTTTTAAACGGTAATAGATAACATAGTTGGTGTTTTCTAAAAATCATTTTCTATTCCGCAGAATCTTTGAAGATGAGATGAGGATTGGTTTATCCTTTTAAAAAATGTAGCGGTACGTTAAAACAGATCTAAATATATTTCGGCATTTTTATTTTTTTGAGTTGGTGAATCATGATCAAGTGGGTGGTTTTTTTTATTTTGGTTGCGGCGGCTATTGTAGGTGGGTTAACCTGGAAAAATAGCTTAGATGGACTTGCTGCCGAAAAAGCCTTTGAAAAAGAAAAACAAGACTTGCATTTAGTTGAACTTTACATTGCGCAAGCCAAGTGGCCGGAAGCTTTCCGTTTGATTCGACAATACCAAGAACAAATCGAAACCTATTCCCCCAATGGGAAGCAATGGTTGGAGCTATTGATACATGTCAGTCGCAAACAAAAAAATGTTTCGCAGCTTGTAGTACTGCACAGATCCTTCCCGTATGCTTTCGAAACCGATGAAGAAAGCTCTTTACTGGTCGCCGACCACTACTTAGTGGAAAAAAATACCGAAGATTATCGGCAGATTCGCGATCAGTGGATGGGGCGGGAATTTGATCGTGAGAAATGGGTTTTACTAGATGCTGATTATTTAACCCAAAAGCAAAAATTAAATGAAGCTGCTAACTTATTAAGGGGGGAGACTTTTGACGACCCAGCTCTAGAAGGGGAGCGTTTGCATCGCCTGGCATTAGTCCACCTCAAGAATCAGCAAAAGCGTTTAGCTTGGGAAACCTTAACCGAGGCTCTTCAAAAAGATCCGCATAACACCGATATCAGATCTTTCCGTGGCAAAATCCTGGAAGGCATAGGTAAGAATAAACTGGCCTTTAATGAGTATTTGGCGGCCTTTAATGAAAATCCCGAAGATCTCTTCCTGATTGATCAACTGGCTGAATTCCATGTGCGCCAGAAAGAATATCCTGAAGCGCTAAATCTCTGGGGCAAGGCGTTAGATTTTCCCAGTTTGGATCTGATCTGGGCCAAGGCCTTATTCTGGAATCATTTGGCAGCCCCCATCGATTTTAAATCCTACAAGCCACCCAAAGGACAGTTGCAGCCTTTAATTCACTATATACTAAACTTGCCGGCAGGGGAGCTTTGGGATGATGCCGCTTTTCAAAGTCTACCGGATCATGAAGCTTATTTAGCTGAACAACAGGGTATTTTTTGGCTGCGTCTGTTAAAGCTCTTGCGTGAAAAGCAAGAAGTTGAAGCTGCATCTTTGATTCAACAGAATCCATTTCAGGTACACTCCTGGGAACCGCATTTGGAGCAAGCCTTATATCATATCCTTGCCTACCGCAAGAATTTAGACTTGGAAACTTTCGTACCAGAAACTACCACAATTCCTTTTCTCAGTGAAATCAGCGCCTATGCGAAAGATCGCACCCCTTTAAGTGCTTTACCAAAAGATCTCTCCACCTTTATTTTAAGTGATGAAGTTTTCACAGCCGCCTTTTTATTTGCTGGTTGGAAGGAAGCTGCTTTACAGCTTCAAATGCACTCTGCATTGTCAGACGCGGCTCCCGACTGGCTCGCTTATGAACTGACATTAGCATTATGGGAAAACCGAGGTGTCGAGCAAGCCCTTGAATTTGCGATGGCGCAACCACCTTCTCCTTTCCTTTCATTAGCTGTCGGAGAACTCCTGATCGAGAAGGGAGATTTAAGGTTAGCTTACGATAATTTACGTTTCCTAATCGATTATCCTTCCGAAATTGGCATGCGTGCCGCAGAGTTACTGAGCGAACTTCACCAGCTGAAAGGGGAATATGAACTCGCGAAGCAAGTGATTCATTTATATCCAGAACTTGTCCAGTCTGTACAAGGACAAGAAGCTTTGGCGTATATAGCCTTGTTGCAAGAAGACTTGTCCTCCGCCGAAACAATTTATCGCGCCATTGAAGAACATTCAGGAGCCGCGAAATCTTATTTCGCGCAAAAAGCCCTTAAAGAGAAAGATTGGAAGCGGGCCCAAGAGCTCACCTTAAAGCTGCTTGCAGATGCTCCAAACGATACCACATTGATCGAAAATCTGCGGCAAATTCAGAAAGCTGTGCCGACGTTATAAAAAATATAAAATGAGAATTGCAAAAAAAAGCGTAGATTGGCATACTCTCTATTTTCTATTACTGCGCGCCTGTAGTTCAATGGTAGAACAGTAGCCTTCCAAGCTACGAGTGTCAGTTCGATTCTGATCAGGCGCTAGTTTTTCAACTAGCATATAAACATCAATATAATCCAAGACCGAAATCTTCTTATCTTTAGAAGATGCCGTCGTCAACATAAAGGGACAAGGCTTGGCGCAAGAAACATATCAAGAAGTAACTATTAAGGAATTGCTCGAAGCAGGTGCGCATTTTGGACACCAAAAGCGACGCTGGAACCCAAAAATGAAAAGATTCATTTTTGAAGAGCGCAATGGCCTGTACATTATCGACCTAGCTAAAACTTTGCAGCAAATTCGTTATGCCAAAGAAGTAGTTAAACAAGTCGTAGAAAGTCACAAATCAATTCTTTTCGTTGGAACCAAAAAACAAGCTAAAGTTGTCGTGCGCGATCTGGCCGAACAATGCGGCGAATTCTATGTCTGCGAGCGCTGGCTCGGTGGCATGTTGACTAACTTAAGCACTATTCGTCAATCGATCAAAAAACTTGAGCGCATTGAGAAGCGAATTGCTGCGGGTGGTGAAGGTTTTAACAAAAAAGAACTCTCTCTCTTAACTAAAGAGCAAATTAAACTCGACAAAAACCTTTCAGGCGTGCGCGGAATGCGTAAATTGCCAGGTTTAGTCATTGTTGTCGATCCAAGCAAAGAGCACCTAGCTGTTGCAGAAGCCAATAAATTAGGCATTCCAGTCATGGGCTTAGTGGATACGAATTGCGATCCAGACCCTATCGAGTACGTTATTGCTTGCAACGACGATGCGCTCAAAAGCGTTAAACTCATTGTTCAAGCTTTGGCGCAATCAATCATCGAAGCTAAAAAAACAATGCGTGCAGCTGCAGGGAAAGGCGATTTACGCGATGATGAAGAGTCTGAAGACGAAGAATTTATCGAAGAAAATGCTAGCAATTTAGATGAGTTAGAAGAAGAAGCAGCTAGCAAAAGATCAGGAGATTAATTCATGTCTGCAACACCAATTACAGCTGCAATGATTAAGGAGCTCCGTGAACGTTCAGGTATTGGTATGGGGCTTTGCAAAAAAGCTCTTGAAGATGCCAATGGAGACATAGAGCTTGCTATTACCAATTTACGTAAGTCTGGAGCCGCTTCGGCAGTCAAGAAAGAAGGGCGTATCACTAATGAAGGGATTATTGGCGTCGCTCAAAACGACAAAGCGGTTGCGCTAGTCGAAGTCAACGCAGAAACTGATTTCGTCGCCAAGAATGAGCGCTTCAAGGAATTTGTGCAGGCAATCGCTGAAGAAATTGCTAAAACAGCGCCAGCGTCTTTGGATGCTTTCTTACAACAAAAGTATTCAAAAGAGCCAAGCTTGACAATTGACGAATATCGCGCCACAATCATTCAATCGATTGGGGAAAATATTCAAGTCAAACGTTTTAAAGTGATTCCTAAGAAAGCGGATACCTCAGTTGGTGTGTATTCTCATCTAGGCGGTAAAATGGTGACTGTTGTCGAAATCGAAGGCAGTAACCAGTTCCAGAAGATTGCTGAAGATATTGCAATGCATGTGGCAGCTGCAGCACCTGAATATGTGAACCTTGAACAAGTTCCAGCCGATGTAGTGGAAAGAGAAAAAGAAATTGCACGCAGCCAAGTAAAAGGCAAGCCAGATAATATCGTTGAAAAAATTATCGAGAGCAAACTCAATTCCTTCTACGACAGCGTCTGTTTAGCCCGTCAAAAATACATTCGCAATGATGCTCTCAAAATCGAAGATCTTGTTAAACAAAGCGGCCAAGGCCTGCGTTTAGCTAGCTTCGAGCGTTGGAGTGTCTCTCAATAAGCGAATTTCATTCAGCGCAAAATAGAGTTGTCTATTTTGCGCGCTTTTAAACATTTTCTGAAGGGCTTCCAAAGCCTTCGTCCCCCGAACTCAGGTCATCAAAGGTTCATTATGGAAGCCATCCGCATCATTAACCGAGAAACGCAAGAAGTAGAAGTCGAACAAGTCTATGGCGAAAAGGTCATCCGCTTCCTCTACGGTCAGGATTTCTGCAGTAAGGTTTTTGGTTCACCGCTGCTTTTGTTGCTTTCTCGCATTGCTTTTTTCTCATATCTCTATGGCCTATGGCAAAAAATGCCATGGACGGCTAAGAAAATCATGCCTTTTATCCAAAAATTCCATGTTGATCCCACTGAATTTGCGCTCCCTTTAGAAGATTTTACCTCCTTTAATGATTTTTTTATTCGCAAATTAAAGAAAGAGGCTCGTCCGCTAGCGCAAGGTGAGGATCGGGCTATTATTCCGGCAGATGGAAGATACTTGTGCTATCAAAATATTGAAAAGATCGATGGATTTGTCGTAAAAGGAAAAAAATTTTCCTTAGAAGAACTTTTGCAAAGTGAAGGGCTGGCGGCATCCTATCGCCAAGGCACGATGGTGATGGCACGACTCTGTCCGACTGATTACCATCGGTATCACTTTCCCTGTGATGGCGTGGCAGGGAATACGCATCGCATTCCTGGAGCTCTCTTCTCCGTCAATCCTTTGGCAGTGAAACAGAATGTCCAGATTTTCACTGAAAATAAGCGCACATTATGCCTATTTGAAACAACGCAATTTGGCAAAGTTGCTTATATCGAAGTCGGAGCTACCTTCGTTGGCAGCATCAATCAAACTTATCAGGCCCACTCTCCAATAAAAAAGGGCGATGAAAAAGGTTTTTTTTCCTTTGGGGGATCTTCCCTGATTCTGCTATTTGAACCTAACAGGCTAATTTTAGATGAAGACTTGGCTGCTGCAGGCATGCAACAGGTTGAGACGAAGTGTTTAATGGGTCAATCGCTCGGGATAAGTTCCAGAATTTGAACTAATTTCACGCGACCGATGCTTGCGAAATCAGTTCAAATCCTTACGCAGGATAGGCTTAGCGATCTCTGAGTTTAGATAAAAGACGCAGAAACTCAACGTATAGCCAAATCAACGTGACCATTAAAGCGAAAGCACCGTACCATTCCATGTATTTGGGAGCCCCTTGAGCTGCCCCTTTTTCGATAAAGTCGAAGTCAATCACAAAGTTTAAGGCAGCAATTGCAACCACAAATAAGCTGAAGCCGATGCCAATCATACCGTTGCCATAAATTCCAGGCACATTGATATTGAAAAATGACAAAACCATGGTTACCAAATAAATAATAAAAATCCCACCTGTAGCTGAGATCACTCCAAGTTTAAAATTTTCTGTCGCGCGAATGATTCCTGTTTGATAGAGCGCTAACATCGAGAAAAGAGTGCCGAAAGTGAGGGCTGTCGCTTGAATCACGATACCAGGAAACTGTTTTTCAAATATCGAAGAAATCCCTCCAATAAAAAAACCTTCCAGCAAGGCGTACAGAATCGCTGTCACAGGCGCCCATGTTTTTTTGAAGACGGTGGTAATCGCTAGGATGAGTCCTCCAATTGCCCCAATCATCATCCATGGGTAAACAGCTTGGACATTTCCATGCGATTGGTAAAACCGGATCCAGGTCCAGCCGGCAGTGAGAAGGGCGCAAAACAACAGAATGCCAGTTTTGTTTACGACTCCAGCAACAGTCATGCTTTCGGTTTCAGAGAGCGCGTAGTTTTTTTGGCGAAAGGTATTATCTTGTAGGGCAGGATTTGATGACCGCATCTTTTTTCCTCCATATGATTAAAGTGTGATGGTTGTAGGATATCTGATTTTTGAATTCTTGACAAAGCTGTAACGGTTTTTCGTCGGAAGTCTAAAAGGATTGAATTAGCAAGTCACTAGTGGGTGGCTATTTGTGACAGCGTGATGGAGAATGGGAAGGCTCTCTACCGCTGCGCCACAACAAAATCGGACATACCGATGCTTCGTTTCTAAAATTCTGATCTCATCCCTCTAACAACTTTAGAAAGCTTTTTCTTTTTCAGAAGATGATTTAGAGCATCAACAAGAACTTTTTTAGCCAAGGGG
>PEQL01000007.1 GCA_002786175.1 Parachlamydia sp. | reverse complement strand
ATTCAGTTTCGTTATTTAGGATTTGCTTTAAAAGCCATATTGGCCCCTCAAAAAAAAGGTTCAAAAGGAGATATTAGTCATTTCGAGGCCTTAATGACCACCTTGGCCGGTGCGATCGGCACCGGTACCATTGCCGGTGTGGCCACAGGTATTTCCATTGGAGGTCTAGGGTCTCTATTTTGGATGTGCGTGGCTGCGATTTTTGGAATGGCCACGAAATATGCAGAATCGTTATTGGCGGTGAAATATCGCGTCGAAGATAAGCGCGGTGAATTTATCGGTGGACCCATGGAATATATTGAACGTGGGCTGGGCTGGAAATGGATGGCGGCCCTCTTTGCGATTTTTGGTGTGATTGCCGCTTTTGGAACTGGAAACCTGGTTCAGGTCAATTCGATTGCAGATGCTGCAAACAATATTTTGAATGTTGATCCATGGGTGACCGGGATCATTTTGGCAATCATTACCGGATTGGTGTTAGTTGGAGGCGTTAAGGCTATTGGCAAAGTGGCCGGAATCCTAGTCCCTTTTATGGCATTGTTTTATTTGGGAGCCGGGGCGATTATTTTGCTGATCAATATTACCGAGATCCCGCAGGCTCTCCTCACTATTATTGAAAGTGCTTTTAGCGGCCAATCTGCGATTGGAGGCTTTGCCGGTTCATCAGTCATGATGGCCATTCAAATGGGTGCTGCACGCAGCGTCTTTACAAATGAAGCAGGGATGGGAATTTCTTCAATTGCCTCGGCAGCTGCACGCACAGATCAGCCGGGTCGTCAGGCGATGATCAGTATGACCGGAACCTTGATTTCGACAATTATCGTGTGTTCAATGACAGGTCTAGTCTTAACAATCACAGGCGTTTTAGGCAAAACCACTGCGGATGGTGCAGTTTTAAATGGGGCTTCGATGGCGATTGAGGCCTTTGGGATTTTCTTGCCTGGTGGAGGCTACATTGTGACTATAGGGCTTATCCTGTTTGCCTTCACGACTGTGTTAGCCTGGGCTTATTATGGCGAAAAGTCTTTTGAATATCTGGTCGGTGAAAAGTATATTTCCTTGTATAGACTGATCTATGTCGCAGCGATCATTCCCGGTTCAGCTCTCAAAATGGACATTGCTTGGAACTTAGCGGATATTGCCAATGCGTTAATGGCTATTCCAAATTTGATTGCTCTAATTGCCCTTTCAGGAGTGATTGCTGCCGAAACTAAGCTGTTTTTGAAAGAAATCGCTAAAGAAAAATTAGGTGTACTCCCAACGGATCTCTCTAACTCGCCCAAGGCAAAAGTAGGCGCAGAATGATTCTACTACACTCTATCTATGCACTTGTGTGGGGCTATCCGCTGTTGATTTTACTAATGGGGATTGGAATCTACCTCACTGTTGCTTTAAAAGGCTTGCAATTCAAATATTTGGGTTATGCCTTAAAACTGGGCCTAGGTTTGGATAAAGCGAAAGAAGGCAAAGGGGACATTAGCCATTTCCAATCATTAATGACCGCTCTAGCTGCCACTGTCGGTATTGGCAATATTGCAGGCGTGGCTACTGCCATTACCATTGGTGGACTCGGAGCTTTATTTTGGATGTGGGTCACGGCTCTCATCGGCATGGTGACTAAATTCGCCGAAGCTTTATTAGCTTTGAAATACCGGACGGTGGATGAACGAGGCGAAATGTGCGGCGGACCGATGTATTTTATCGAAAAAGGGTTAGGCTGGAGATGGCTAGCCCTTACGTTTGCTGGATGCGGTGCCATCGCCACCTTTGGGGGAGGCAATATGCTTCAAGCCAATTCCGTCGCAGATGTGATGTCGAGTGTATTTCATTTCGATCCCTTGTGGTCTGGGATTGTGACAGCAGGCTTAATCGGTCTTACTTTATTAGGTGGAATCAAAAGTATCGGCAGAGTTGCCGCTTTTTTAGTCCCTTTTATGGGAATTGTCTACATTGGCGGTGGTCTTTTGGTATTGCTGAAATTCTATGATCGCATTCCCGCAGCCGCTTGGGGGATTTTTTCCCATGCCTTTACTGGGCAGGCAGCAATTGGTGGTTTTGCCGGTTCGACACTATTGATGTCTATGCAAGTAGGCATTAGCCGAGGATTAATGACAAGTGAAGCTGGTTTAGGCACCGCCTCTATTGCGGCAGCAGCCGCTAAAAGCGATGTCCCTGGTCGGCAAGCGATGGTTTCCATGACCGGCAGCTTTTTAGCAACGGTCGTCATGTGTACAATTACGGGTCTGATTCTAGGAGTTTCGAACTTACTCGGACAAGTGGATGCCGATGGCAAACTACTGACGGGCGCATCCTTAACAGTCGCAGCTTTTCAATCGGCTTTCGGATGGGGGCAATATATTGTCTCACTAGGATTAGTGCTTTTCGCCTTTACGACCCTTTTAGGATGGTCATACTATGGGGAAAAATGCATCGAATACATTTGGGGGAGAAAAATTGTCCCATTTTATCGCTTAATTTTTAGTCTAATGATTATCCCAGGCGCTATTCTAGAGTTAGAAACAGTGTGGTTGATTTCTGATATTTTCAATGGACTGATGGCATTTCCCAACCTGATTGGTCTATGTGCGCTTTCTGGCGTGGTGATTACCGAAACGCGTGTATTTCTGCGCGAGCTGGAAGAAGAAAAAAAGCAAAAGCTAGCAGCCAAGATTCTTGTTTAGGAATGTGTTAACCATTTGACACTTGCTTGCAAGTGTCAAATGCTGGGGTTTGGACTAATTGACTTCTTGAACAAGGGGAACCACAGAGACACAGAGAAAGGGAGGAACTTAACCACATAGCACTATTTGAGTTCCCCTCTGTATTCCTAGCCTGTAAGATCTCTGAGGAGTTTTTTTCGAGGAAAAAAACTCCTCATGACTTTGACGCTTGCGACGCCAGTGTCAAAATAGTTAGGTTGTTACTCCTTAAATTTCAGAAGATTATCAACGTCAAAAATGGAACCGCATGGCTGACTGAATCCTTCTCTGTGTCTGTGCCTCTGTGGTTCCCCTTGCTCAAGAGAGTTTTTTTAGCTCAGACTTTTCAGTTTATTCGTAATCTCTGCCAATTCTTTCTCGCTTTGGGCAAAGGCACTCTTCTGCTTTTCAATTAGTTGCGGGGGTGCTTTTTCGATGAATTCAGGATTTGCGAGCACCCCTCTTAGCTTATCCAATGAAACATTTAACTTATCTTGTTCTTTCAGTAGTCTTTCCTTTTCTTGTTTAAGAAGATCGGAAGGCAGGGGAATCGCAATTTTCAAAGATTCAATCAATCCGTATGAAGCAAATCCTAAATTAGGTTCTTGCTCGTGAAATTGAATGGAATGAGTCTTCACAAGAGAAGAAATCATACGCGCATTTTCTTGAATCATTTTAAAGTTGGCTTGATCGCGATTTCCGACGATATGGACGTCCGTGGCTGTTCCTGGAGGGAGTTTCATTTCGCCTCGAATATTGCGAATGGTGTAGACCACTTTTTCCATAAAGCCGAAAGCATCCTCAGTAGCTAAATTCATGTCCGTTTCACGTGGAACGGGGAAAGGGGCGACTGTACATGCTGAGCTGAGCAAGGCTTGAACAGCTTCTCGCGTATAAAAATCGGCACTTTCTAATAGCTGGATAGCTCCTAATTGATCTTTCAGACTATTAAAGAGTTCTTCGGTAATATAAGGAGCCATGGGATGCAAAAGCCGGATAGACTGGCACAAAATAATGACAAGCATTTTTTGTTTATTGAGGCGTTCTTGCGGGGATCCTGTTTTTCCTTGAAGGATAGGCTTTGAGATTTCGACATAATACGCGCAAAAATCCTTCCAGAAGAAGTCATAAGCTTCTAGAGCGGCTTGATCGAACAGGTACTCGGAAAGTTTTTGTTCCACGCTCCTAGCGGTTCGATTGACGACTGACAAAATCCATCGATCTTCTAATGCCAAAAGCGAAAGGTCCAATCCTTGACTAAATTCATTTCCTGAAAAATTAGACAAATTCATGAAAACAAAGCGGGCGCCGTTCCAAATTTTATTGGCAAAATTTTTAAATTCTTCGAAACGCCTACGGTCCAGATCGATTTCTCGAGCCTGTGTGGCGCTTACGCAAAGCGCCATGCGCATCGCATCTGTACCATATTGCTCGATAATTTCAAGAGGGTCAATGATGTTGCCTTTGGATTTAGACATTTTCTCCCATTTGAAGTGCACGTCTGCCGGTAAGGGTTTACCAAGGTCATACTCCATCCGTTCTTTTTCTGTAAGGTAGGCAATGCCGCCGCCAGCCACATCTCTCCAATAAGATTTGCCATAGATCAAACCATGGAGAAAGGTTTCGGGGAAGGGAACTTCTCCCATCGCGTATTCACCCATAAAAATCATGCGGGCTACCCAGAAAAAAAGGATATCGTGACCTGTAATCAAAACAGCATTCGGATAAAACTTTTGCAGCTCAGGGGTGTGCTGTGGCCATCCTAATGTGGCGAAGGGCCACAAAGCCGAGGAGAACCAGGTATCAAGCACATCTTCATCCTGGATCCAAGCTTCTGGTTCAAGTTGAACTGCTGCGGGTATACCTTCGCCATCATAGCAAATCATCACATCTGGGTTATCTTTGCGATACCATATTGGAATGCGATGTCCCCACCAGAGCTGCCGGCTAATACACCAATCGCGTAGATGATCAATCCAATGGAAATAAGTATTCTCCCAATTTTTGGGGATTAATTTAACTTGCTCTGTTTCGATGACTTGGCGCAATTGTTTGCCAAATCTTTCCATTTTAATAAACCACTGCTTGGAAATATAGGGTTCAATGGTTGCTTTAGAGCGATACGAGACACCGACGCGATTGACATGCGGCTCAATCTTTTCGACCAGGCCAAGCTGTTTTAGCTCTGCCACAACCGCCTCGCGGGCGGCGGACATGCTTAAACCAGCAAATTTCCCGCCATTTTCATTGATATTGCCATCTGGAGTCATAATATTAATAAAAGGAAGATGATGAGTGAGGCCCATCTCATAGTCATTGGGGTCGTGAGCTGGTGTAATTTTAACCATCCCTGTTCCAAAAGTAGGATCCACGTGATGATCTGCAATAATTGGAATTTCGCGATTCATCAAGGGGAGGATGACGCTTTTACCAATGAGATGCTGGTAACGAGAGTCTTTCGGCGAAACTGCAATGGCGGTATCGCCGAGCATTGTTTCGGGGCGAGTAGTCGCAATGTGAACAAAACCGGGTTCATCCTTAAATGGATATTTTAAATGCCAGAGGAAAGACTGCCGATCTTCATACTCAACTTCATCATCGGCTAGGGCGGTTTGGGTAACAGGATCCCAGTTAACTAAGTAATCGCCGCGATAGATGAGCTTGTCGTCGAATAATTTCTTGAACATTTTGCGCACGGCCGCATTATTGCCTTCATCCATTGTAAAACGCAGACGAGACCAATCACAAGAACATCCCAAGGCCTTAAGTTGGGAGATAATTCTCTTCTCACTCTCATTCTTCCATTTTAAGACTTCGGCTAAAAAATCCTCGCGTGCATAGTCTGCTCTTTTTTTACCGGCAGTTTTCATTAAGTGTCTTTCGACGACCGTTTGCGTAGCAATACCCGCGTGATCAGTCCCTGGAATCCAGAGGGTTTCATAGCCTTTCATCCGTTTCCAGCGAATCAGAATATCTTGCAGCGTATTGACTAGGGCATGTCCCATATGCAACACACCCGTGACGTTTGGCGGGGGGATGACAATGCAATAAGCGGGCTTGGCGGAAGTTGGATTCGCTTGAAAAAAATGGTTTTTTTCCCAAAAATCTGACCATTTTAATTCGACAGTTTTGGCTTCATAAGCTTTTGGGAGCTCCGCCTCATTTTTTTTGTCGGTCTCGTTAGACATAAGTTTAACCTCTTATATTTGAAACGAACATCTTACCAAATTCCTCAAAAAAAAGAGAGGATTATAGATGAAGGAACTGGAAATTTATTGATGGATTTTTCTCAAAAATAGGAGTATAATTAAATTGGGGAAAGGGTCTCTAGCCTAAAAAAGAGGTTGTTATGAATTCCATTATTCACAACATAGAGAACTTTATTGCCGATTTAGAGAATCATAAAAGAGTTGTGTGCAAATATCAGCATTGGCGAATTGAAAACCCTTTGGTGACTTGGGTGAACGGCTTATTAGGTCGTGAGGAAATTCGGATTTTGTCAATTGCCCGCGCTTGGGATGCTTGCTTGGCGCATCTTGAAAAAATACCAGTTTATTTCAGCGGAAATGCTCAAGTTCCCCAAAAAGTTAATTTCGCGCTCTATCTTAAAGGATCGCAACTCATTCTCGCTTTGTTAAATGCCTATACAACTCCAAGAAGTTATGAGTTTGCGCAACGCATTAAAACGAAAGATATCGCTTTAAAATATCGCTTAGAAGCTATAAATGGCGGAATCGATCCTGTAAAAAATCCTGCCATTTCTTCGGAGATTTTCGGAGCTTTTTTAGAAAAAGTCAGGCAATGGAAATTAACCCAGCCCACTTTAAAAGATAAATCCCTTTCGAAAAATGAATTAAAAAAAATCCTTTGGACAACTCACTATCCTGTTTTTTTTAAACATTTAGTCGAAAATGCTCAATTAAGTCAGTTTTACCTCACATGGATTTTGAAGCATAAAAATTGTCCGGAAGTATGCATCGAATATCCTGATACAGCACACAAACTCGCAGAAAGCGGACTCGCGCGACGCATTGGGAGGGTCAATGCGGCTTTATTAAAAATCCAGAAAGTCAACGGGCAGAAGATTGTTTCTCTTAAAATGGAAGGCAGAGATAAGAGTATTTTGGAGGAGCATGATTTAATGGTTTTTCGCGGAAATTACATCTTATCAATCGCAGAAATCTTCAAGGTTTTCCAAAACAAAGACTTCGAAGTGGGAAATCTTGAGGTTATGAAAGAGGGTATTGTCAACTGGAATGCCCATAAATTGGGCTTTTGGGATGCTAACCGACAAAAATTTGAGTTAATTTCAATCACCCAGTCTCTCTGGTGGAAACAATTGCCGTTATTTGAGGTTTTGTCAAAAAGAACTGCTGAAAAACGTTATGGTGTGACGCTGGATGGAAAAAATTGGAATGTCGCAGCAACTTCTACTCGATCCACGTTATCGCTCGATTTTCAAAATAGCCACGCCTACCAAGAAATTGCGATTCCTATTAATCCAAAGACCTATGTCATCTATGCTTTCGGCAAATTTGCCAATAGATTTCCGGAAAGTGACTTGGAAAGCCTTAAAATGCTTTGTCATACTGTGCCTGCAACCATTTCTTTTCCCGATGAAAACGTTTTCTATAACCATCGCCAGTTTGCATATTACTCTTTTAAATTAACCCCCTTGCAGGGGGCAAAATTAATGGAATTTATCCAGCAAGATGTTTTGAAGTCACGTCAGGGCAATCTGGTTTATCAAATTGAATCAGATAATTGTGCCTTGTGGTCGCAAACCAATTTAGAGAAATTGCTTGGGAAGACTCGCGTTCCTAATTTATATCGCATGAACCTTCTCGATACGGAGCCCTCTGGCTTTGTCAATTTTTTATTTCAATCGATCAAGTTATTGCCTACCCATTTACAAGTGGGCTTATTGACGCGCTTGCATTTTCCGCTTGGTGCCTGGAAAGGACAGTGGGTTTATGAGCAGGGGAAGAAGGTATGGAAGTCTTTGCGTACCCATTTTTTTTGGGAAACAGGGGATGTTTATCTGCCAGCCTTGGTGCACCGGCAGCAAGAGGTGGGTCTTTTGGGATGCGGACATAATCACTGGAGTCCTCAGGCAAATGAGACGATAAGGCAAAGATTATGCGCCTTGTTCTTTAGGCGTAATATCTCTTCATGCTTTCTTAGTCGAATTGCATTCGATAATCAATGGATTAAGGCGATAAAGTATCCCACAGGCTATCCTAGAGGTCCGACACGGGATTTAATGCGCTGCTGAGTGGTGCTCTTTTTAAGACTGCCGCGAAAAATCCGTCCATTTGTCCCTCTTTCGGAACCGATTTAAAGACATTGCCCACTATTTCTAACTGATATGTTTTGAGGAAATGTTCGATTTGTTTTTCGTTTTCTTCTTGCAGCAGACTGCAGGTCGCATACACGATATGTCCCCCAGGTTTCATGTAACTTAAAGCTTTTTCAAAAATAGTGCGTTGCTCCCCCTGAAGACGTTTGAGCATTTCCAAATCAAACTTCCATTTCATATCCGGATTGCGACGCAAAGTTCCCGTACCGCTACACGGCACATCTGCTAATACCCAATCCATTTGCTTTTTGAGCTTTTTGAGTTTGGCATCAGAAGGGTAAACCACCTGGGCATTCTGAATGCCAGCTCGACGTAGTCTTTTCTTACATTCCTGCAAAATATTTGAGCGGATATCATGTAGATAAAGCTGGCCGCGACACTCCATCTTGTGTGCGAAAGCCAAAGTCTTCCCGCCTGAGCCCGAACAGTAGTCTAATACTTGTTGGCCAGGAGCGACATCCATGAGTTCGCCAATAAGTTGGCTCCCCTCATCTTGCACTTCAAAAAGCCCTTGCTTAAACTCCTCTAGCCCAAAAAAGTTGATTTTTTTATGGAAAATGATTCCAGTTGCAGAGAGGGAGCAGGGGGAAACTTGATAGTCTGTCGCCCATTTTTCCAGTAAATAAGCACGCGTTGTTTTCAGTAAATTAACGCGCACGGTTGTGGGAGCCGGATAGTTACTAGCCGTGCAAATGGCGCGGCCTAATTCAACCCCATGACTTGCAACGATCAGATTGTACAGTTCCTCGGGGAATCCATAACGCACCCATTCAGGAATAGAAGTTTGCTCGGCCAAGGTTGAAAAATCGAGATTTTGATAAGTTTCCCATTTCTTTTCCCAGGAAGAGTTTGCTTCGCAAAATAATTCGATTAAGGAAAGCCAACGAATCATCCCATAAATATTTTCTGCGATAAATGCGCGATCTTTAGAGCCTAAACTGCGATGTAGCTTGAAATATCTGCTAATCACCAGGTCAATGGGAAGTGTTTCGCTATCGTAATAGTCGAGCAGGGCAAAAAGATGATGCTGGCGGAAAGTGTCCATAAAATGTTCTCTAAAGAGTTAAAAGTAAATAATATATATGATTCCATTATAATAGGAAAGAGATGTTTTAAACTCTTTGACACTTCATCGTTAACTTCCGTTTTCATGCGAGTGCGAAGAATAGTTTTCGGTCTTGACAACTTAGTGCCGTTTTACTACTAAAAAGCAAAAATGTTAGTTTCTGAACAGGGTGTTTAGAGTTAATGTTATAGCTTTTTAAGTGTTTTTATAATATAATTATAACTCACATAATTATGCGAGGAGCAAAAATGTCTGAAATTGGAATCACTTTACAACGCTTACAAAAAGCGAATGAAGAGCTTGTACAACCTTCAACAAAAAAAGCTTTGAATTCTCGTTTTAACGCCTGCTCGAAGAACAGCTTTTTAGGCGATCTGATTCGGCGAATTATTTTGAGTACCCCTCTACTCAAACTCATGTTTCGAAACAATTTAGCTAGCACAAACCCAAATTATGTTGCCTCAACTCTATTAAAATTTACTCAGACTCATACCGCAGAACTTACTTTAGCTCAGCTAAAGACTATCAGCCAAGCTTTGACGATCTTAAAAAAAGAAAAGCTTTCCCCTCCCATTTCCAGTAAAATTGATCAGTTCATTCAGCTGCACGGTTCGCGTATTCCTTCGAATCCTCTTCCTGACCATGGAGGGCCCAAACCGAAAAATCCTACGAACCCCACAACCCCGAATCCCACTCAGCCTGACCCAAAAGTAACTCCACCAGGACAACCCCAACCAATCTCTCTGATTCACCCTGATTTGCCGCAAAATCTTTATTGTTATTTGTACCAAGAAGGACTGGATATCCCCTGTGCAAAGGAAAAGCTCCAAAAAAAATTCCCACTCATGCAGTTTTTATCCACCACTGACCCAGCTAGAATAGGCACATTAAAACAGCCCTGCCAGATCTTGGTATTAGCTTCAACGAATACGCGCCTGGATACAGATGCATTAAGCACTATTTGTAAGGATCTTAGTTCGCTTTGTGGGGGGCATCTCGTCATGTCCGTTATGTTCAACACAACCACGAAAACCCCAAGGCCTACTGATAGTAAAACGCCTGCCGATTTTAGGAAACTCCAGGATTTTGGGATTTCGACTAAAGAAGCTGTGTTAGGGGATTTTCGATTTCTTCCAGACATGACAGGCATGGGAGATGCTAGATGTGTTTTCTGTGATGATGACAAATTCTTTAATGACTTAATTGCAGCCTTTAACAAGAAAAAAGTCTCCTGAAAAAACTGTGGCATTCGTTTATCCCTAAAAACATAGAGATATCGTTATTTCTAAATAGACAATTGCAAAAAAAAACTGGGTAGCTTACATGTGAAATAACCGGATTACAGGAGGAATAATGAAAAGTCTATGCTCAATCAGTATGTTTTTGGCTCGTCTCTGTTTGGCAACCATCTTTATTATCGCAGGGATTAATAAATTTTTTTCCTGGGATGCCACACTTGCTTACATGACAGCTCATGGGGTTCCAATGGCTCCTTTCTTTTTAGTGATTGCAGCGCTCATTGAGATTTTCTGCGGGATTTGCTTAGTGATTGGGTATCAAACGCGTATTGCGGCCGGCATCTTAATGCTTTTCCTCATCCCAACCACAGGCATTTTCCATGATTTTTGGAATAGCCCAGATGCAGCTACACGTGAACTCCAAACAATAATGTTTTTGAAAAATTTAGCTATTTTTGGCGGTCTTTGGTATGTTCTTTGCTGTGGTTCAGGGAAATATAGTTGTGATGCAGCCTGCTGTTCCCATCGAAACGTCGAATAACATCAATCCTATAGAATAATATGACTTTACATGCATTGCTACAATTTACAAATCTGTGGAGGTGTCTAGGCACTATCCTAAGTTTTTTGATTGTAGCCTTTGGCCAACCTGCCTGGAGTCACCTGGCTGCCACTCTCGCTGCCCTTTTCGGCTATGCTTTGATTGGGATTGTTTTACTAGATGAGCCAAAACCCTTGAATCGATTTTTAATTGCAGGCATTTGGTATACGGCCGTTCAGCTGGTGCAGCTTTCCTGGTTTATCGCTCATCCCTATGCCTACATTTACATTGTATATGTGGGCATGTCTTTAATTCTAGGGATACAGTTCGGTATTGTTGGGTCTTTGATGACCCGAAGACGGTTAGATTCGATAGCTTCCGTTGTGGCGCTTGCTTCCCTTTGGGTCATTTTAGAGTGGGGTAGATTGTTTATTCTGTCGGGATTTTCCTGGAATCCATCAGGGTTGGCCTTAACAGGGAATCTGTTTTCCTTGCAAATGGCCTCGCTCATGGGGATTTTTGGGCTGTCATTTTGGGTCTTGTTTGTCAATCTTTTAGCGATGCGAGCTTGGTTGCGAAAAAAAATTTTAGCTAGTTGCCTATGGATGGCTGCAGCGCTTTTTCCTTATCTCTATGGGTATGTTCATCTCGGAATTCACGAAAGTTGGCTTCCCCAAAACCAAGAGGAAGGGAAAAATCCCTATTTCACAGCCGTCTTAGTTCAACCCGCCTTTCCTGCTGAAGAAGCCTTTGATTTCGGCGATACCAAAAATTATGTGGCCTTTGTCACAAGAGAGTGGCGTCATGTGTTGAATATTACCAAAAAACACGTGGGGCAGCATTTCGATGTCATGGCTTTACCGGAATTTCTCGTCCCTTTTGGAACTTACACCTTTGTTTACCCATATGAAACAGTGGTCAAGGCTTTTGAGGAAATTTTTGGGAAGTCAAGCTTAGCCTTTTTACCACCCTTGGATCTTCCATTAGCCGCAGAATTTCCGCTAGAGCCAAAAGGGACTCGATGGATGGTTAATAATGCCTTCTGGGTTCAGGCGATCAGCAACTACTACAATAGTGAAGTAATCGTAGGGTTAGAAGATGCAGAAGATACTCCAAATGGGAGGGAATTTTACAGTGCAGCTTTGTTCTTTCGTCCCCAAAGCCGTTTAACAGCAGCCGGAGACGAAGTAAAATTTTTAAAGCCCGAACGCTATGTTAAGCGGGTCCTTGTGCCTATGGGAGAATACATCCCCTTTGCGTTTTGCAGAGAGCTTGCTGCCCGTTATGGAATTACGGGATCCTTTACCAGTGGGCAAGAAGCGAAGGTGATCCCAGGGAATGCACATCCTTTAGGGGTTTGTATTTGCTATGAGGAAACTTTCGGGAATCTGACGAGAGAGAGTCGGCAGCGTGGTGCTAATCTGCTCATTAATATTACGAGCGATGCTTGGTTCCCCAATTCCCGCTTGCCGCAGCAGCATTTTGACCATGCGCGCCTGCGCTCAGTAGAAAATGGCATTCCATTACTCAGAGCTTGTAATACAGGTATCACTGGAGCCCTCGATAGCTTTGGGCGCTTGGTTGAAAAATTAGGCAATACGCCGCACGAATCTGAAAATCTCTCAGACTCTATACGAGTCCAAGTGCCAACTTATCATTACAACACCCTCTATTCTTTATTTGGGGATAAGTTAATTCTGGGTTTTTCCTTCATTGCCTTATTAAGCTTTTGCTTTAGCGAATTCTTCAAGCCTAAATCATAATCCCAGATTTTACTCACACCTTCATTGACAGAGTTGCTCGTTATCAGGGAAGCTCAATTCGGTTCTTATTTTGAAGAAGATCGAGCTAAGGGCAAGCCCCATTTTTTGATCTCAATTATATCCGGCCTATCGACCTGGAACTTCCATAAGATATTAAACAAAAGTAACATGATTATAAGTTTTTTTCTTGATAAAAACAAAAGGCTTTAACTATTCTAACTGCGGTTGCGAAATAGAACGGTATGTACATAGCTCAGGTTTGAAATTGAATGCGCTAAATCCTTTATTGGAAAAAAAGAGTAGAAAACAACGCACATTGAAAAAAAGCATTTCCTTTTCTGGTATTGGAATTCACACCGGCAAAGGAGTGACTCTTACGTTTTGTCCAGCTAAAGAAGGGACCGGTATTGTTTTTAAAAGGGTTGACCTTCCAAGTCAGCCACTCATTCCCGCAACTGTTGAATATGTATGTGAAACTAACCGCAGCACAACTCTCGGAATTGCCGAAGTGCGCATTCACACAGTTGAACACGTCTTAGCCGCTATCCGTGCTTTTGCAATCAGCAATCTTTGTATCGAAATTTCCAGCATAGAGCCCCCCGTCGGCAATGGCAGTTCAGATGTATTTGTGCAGATGATTGAGGAGGCCGGGATTCAAGAACAGGAAGCCACTGTTCCCGTTGTCAAGTTGCAAGAGCCTGTTTACTGGTCTGAAAAAGATATTCATTTAGTTGCACTGCCAGCCGATGAATATAAAATAAGTTATACCCTTAGTTACCCCACTTCTAAAATTTTACAAGCTCAGTTTCACTCAATTTCAGTGAATGCTGAAAGTTTTAAAAAAGAAATTGCGCCATGCCGGACCTTTTCACTCTATCATGAAGTGGAAATGTTAATGGATAGAGGCTTAATTCAGGGTGCAAGCCTTAATAATGGCGTTACAATCAAAGATGATGTGGTTTTAAGCAAGGGTGGCCTATTCTTCCCAAATGAGATGGTCCGTCATAAAATTCTAGATATGATCGGAGACTTTTCCCTCGTCGGATTTGATTTTCTTGCTCATGTCATTGCGATTCGCTCTGGACATGCCTCAAATTTTGCGTTTGCGAAAAAACTGTTACATTCAATTACAATGGAGAAGTGCTCATGATTCCTAAACCAAGCGAAATGCGCACAGAGTTTGATATAAAAGACATTTTGAAAATATTACCGCATCGCTATCCTTTTTTGCTAGTTGACAGAATTGTTGAAATAGATTTAGAAAAAGGGTATATTTTAGGGCAAAAAAACACTACTTTTAATGAGTCTTTTTTTCAAGGGCACTTCCCGAACGTTCCCATTATGCCTGGCGTATTGATTTTAGAGGCTCTTGCGCAAGCAGGGGGTATTTTGGTTTATCTCAAAGGGCGTGAAGAAGTTGAAAAAATTGCCCTTTTAATGAATGTTAACCAAGCTAAATTTCGCCATCCAGTGCATCCTGGAGATGTGCTTGCCTTGCAAGGTGAAGGGCAGCATTTTAGTAAAAAAGGCGGTCGAATAAAAGCCACTGCTTTTGCCAATGACAAAGTTGTTGTTGAAGCGGAAATCGGTTTTGTTCTAGTCCCCACTAATCAAATATAAAAGTTATTAAATTATTATTGCTAAACTTTAGACTGAGATTTCACAAAGCATGAGCCAATCCAAAATTCACCCAGCCGCCATTGTTGAACCTGGGGCACACATTGGGAAAAATGTTACAATCGAACCTTTTGCTGTCG
Organism: Parachlamydia sp.; assembly: GCA_002786175.1. GTDB lineage: Bacteria > Chlamydiota > Chlamydiia > Chlamydiales > Parachlamydiaceae > Parachlamydia. The sequence continues at coordinate 120,485 of PEQL01000007.1, read as the reverse complement.
TAAAAAGTACGGTTGCTGTCGGGGATGACGTTGTCATTATGTCAGGAGCTTACATCGAAGGACATACGACTATCGGTTCCGGCACCAAAATTTATCCTTATGCAAGTATTGGGACTAAGACCCAGGATCGCAAATTCCGCGGCGAAAAAACTTTTGTAGAAATTGGCAAAAATTGTGAAATTCGCGAATTTGTAACCATAAATTCCTCTTGTCAGGAAAACTCTGTTGTCAGGGTCGGAAATGACTGCCTTATTATGGCCTATTGTCACATCGCGCATAACTGTATTTTAGGCAATAATGTAATCATGAGCAATAATGCCACTCTGGCAGGTCATGTGACGCTAGAAGATCATGCGATCATTGCCGGGTTTACACCGATTCATCAATTTGTGAGAATCGGTGCCTATGCGATGGTCGGAGGGATGAGTCGGGTGACACATGATATTCCTCCTTATACAATAGGGGCGGGCATCCCATTCAAATTTGGCGGTTTAAATATTATTGGTCTTAAAAGGCATAACTTTCCTTTGCAAACGCGACGTGAATTAAGCAAAGCTTTTAAATTGCTCTATCGATCTAAGTTGCATCTAGAAGAAGCATTACGCATTACTGAACAAGAGTTAAGCCCTCTCCCTGAGATTCAGCATTGGATTAATTTTTGCCGCCAATCAAAACGTGGTTTAATGGGCTTGCAAGGCAATATTCAAAGTGAAGACGAATTAGAGCCGCTTGAGGAAGAGGAAGATGTTTCATTAGATCTTTGTTCAACCAAACATGGCCTTTAAATTTGACAACAGTTCTTGCTAATTCTATGGTAATAGCTTACCATTTCTCAAAGAGATTTTCACCAAAGAGATTGTTATCTCATTAAGAGAGCATCCCTTTGGGGTTATTTTGGCTGCTTTTCGATTAAAATTTCAGGGTTAACAGGCTAGCTTGATGCTACCCCTGAAATTTTAAAGCGAAAATCGATAGAATCTTAATTCAACAACAGTCTCTAAATCTTGAAGGGTTGCTCATGAAAGTTGTTTTTTTTGGAACCTCTCAGTTTGCTGCAAATGTCTTAGAGAGTTTGATCAAGCATCATATTCAGGTGGTCGGAATAATTACTAAGCCTGACCGTCCTCAAGGACGTTCTAAGCAACTTGTGCCCACTCCAGTTAAAAAAGTGGCTTGTGCACAGGTGCCTCATATCCCATTGTTTCAGCCTGAAGTGGTCTCAGCCGCAGAATTTACCGAGACCATGGCATCCTTCCAAGCCGATCTGTTCGTTGTGGTGGCTTATGGCGAGATTATCAAGCAGCACCTTCTAGATATGCCTAAAATCGCCTGCATTAATTTGCACGCCAGCTTGCTTCCTAAATACCGAGGCGCAGCTCCCATTCAAAGAGCTATTATGTCTGGTGAAGAGGCTACTGGTGTAACCATAATGCATATGGTTAGAAAAATGGATGCTGGTGATATCATCAAAACCGTATCTGTTCCAATTGGTCCAGATCAAACTTTTCCTGAGATTGAGGCCAATCTGTGTCTGGTGGGGCAGGCCGCATTACTTGATGTGATTAACGACTTAGAGAATAGCTGCAGCCAACGTTTTCCTCAGGTTCATGAAGAAGCAACCTATGCCTCCAAAATAGAGCTCGAAGATTGTTTTTTGGACTGGCATCAACCTGCGTTAGATTTACATAACTTGATTAGAGGGGTCACACCCGAGCCTGGAGCCTGGTGCTATGTTTTAGTAAAAAACCAAAAAAAACGCCTTCGTGTTTTGAAAAGCAGAGTGATAGAGCACTCTTCCGCTTTACCTGGGAAAATACTAAGCTATGGAAAAAAAGGGCTTATGGTAGCCTGTGGGAGCGATACTTTGCAGGTTTTAACCGTGCAGCTTGAAGGGAAAACCGTCATGAGTGCTGAAGAGCTCACCAGAGGCATTCCCGAAAGTCTGTTTACTTTTGTTGTGGAGGGGGATTAATGGATGTGTTAGCCTCTTCACCCAATGCGTTTTTTACAACTCTCTCGCATCTTGAGTCAAGTTTGAGGCACTTTAGGCAAGTCGCAAGAGTGACTAATCTCCAAGAGACGATCGCTTTGACAAAGCGCATTATAGAATTTTCCATCCGGGCTTTTCCCTTAAATCAGGGTCTATACCGCATAGGGTATGGCCTCAAATTATTTATTTGGGATGGATTACGCAATAAAATTAAGCTTCATCTAGAAAAGAATAAACAATCGCTAAAAAAAGTTGCGCTTGCTCTTGAATGGTTTTATGGCCGCATCAAGAACATGCAAGCTCAGAGAAGCCATTATTCAATGCTTACAGGTCTTTCGCATACCGGGGCAGGGGTGTGCGGGGCCGTTGCGGGGGCGTGTCAATTAGGCTTAATTAGCCTTTCCAGACTTTTAGATGTTGCCTCATCAGCGACTCGCGGATTTTTGATTTTTTCCGATTTGCTTTCACTCGAATATTATGTGAATCTTTTTTTTTCAGCCTCAGAAATTTCAATGGTTAGTTCCGGCTATGCAGGTCAAATCGCTAAACAATTAAAAATTTCCGCAATCATGGGAATTGTGGCTAGTTTTAGTTATTTATTTGCAGCTGCAATCGTTTTACTTGGCGGACCAGCAGGGATTGCTTTGGCTGTTTGCTGTATAGCTGGCAGCACGAGCTGTCTTAAAACGCTCTATGACTTTTTCTTTAAAAATGCCGAAGTCTACCTGTAGCTAATCAAGGAAACAAATTTTTGAAAAAACTACCCAAAAAAAATTTTATTGTTTTACAAATAAGCTTTTCCTCTTTACAATAAAAAATTCAGAGTATATGTAAACATGTTCAACATCAAGATAGATCTATTGGTGTTGAAAAACAGCGCAACTAAAGCAGTTTAGTGTGTGGGCTCGATTAAGGTTAAAAAACATTTCGTGCTAATCGATTTGCAGAATTAACTGAGAATCCGAGTGGAATAAAAGTTTTATAAATCACTCAAAATTTATTGGAGTGAAAAATTCTAGCTTCTGGAATTTAAGTTTTAAAATATCAAAAATAAGGTGTAAATATGGCTCGTAATACACATTCTATCGGCAGCGAAGCGAGTGATTTTTCTCGATTTCAAATGGACGGGGAATCAGTAGCGAAAAAGGGAATTGGAAAATTAAAAAGTGCAGCAGTGTTTGTTCTGAGTGCAGGTGGAACCATTACTGAAAAAACCGAAGGCGTACATCGCATCGCCAAAGTAGCAGTTTCAGCTCTAGCATTTCCTGTTTTACTCATTCCAAGGCTAGCTGGCGTAGGAGAAGTTGAATCAGTATTTTCTGGCGTAAAAAACTTTCTTGATGCGATTGAAGTGGTTGGAAATGTTAAGGAATGGGGTGGCTATTTAAAATCAATTGGTCAACCACGCACATGGAAAATCACAGCCGTTGTTTTAGCGATTCCTAAAGTAACGAGTACGTTCTTCTTTACAATTGCAAATACAGCGCAACTAGGTTTGTTTGTTGTTCCTCTTGCAAAAGGTGTTTTCGATGCAACAAAATACGTAGCGTTTGCAGTGGGTAATGTGCCGGTTGTAGGGGCTGTGGTGAATGGCTTGTTCGTCTTGGGAATGGGTGTTGGGCTTGTATCCAAAGGCATCGATCTTGTCAAAGCCGCAAAAGCAATTGGAAAAGCTGGTGATAAAAAAGATAAATGGGAAGAAAAAGTGTTGCAGGCAACTGATGACAAGAAGCTGAAAGTCGAAAATCTGAAAACGATTTATAGCGACAAAATCAAGAATACGCAAGACAGAATCGATGAACTGAAAAAGTTACAAGCTGCGTATGTGGCACAGCCTGATGTTGCAGAAGATCTTGATAGTGCAAAGCGTAAAGAACTTAAAACGCTTGAAGCTAAAGTTGAGAAGAGCTTGTCTGTTTGGCAAAAACGCGTTGCCGAGCTATCAGGTCCGTATTCCGAAAATGCTTACAGTGAAATTGTGCAAAACAAGCTAGAGCGTGCTAGTGTCTTGCAATCTAACAGCATTAAAATGATTGTTAAAACGGTCGTAGGATCAGCAATTAACGTGGCAAAAATTGCGCTGATCGTAGCGAGTGTGGCGTTCCTGGCGACAGGCTTGGTTGGTTTGCCATTTGCTATCGGATTAATGACAGCAGGTCTGCTCATCAACGTGGCTGGTTTGGGTAACTTCGCATGGTGGGAATTCTGGGGTTCTAAGCCTCTTCCTGTTCGCGATGTTCCAGTTAAAGTGCCGGCTCCGGCTCCAGCTGCCTAAGCATCAATCGATTTCTATAAGGGCGAGTTCTTCTCGCCCTTTTTTATTTTTTTATGAATTCACATTCTCCACTTAGCTTCAAATCTCCCTCAAGTCCCTTACCATCTCTTTGTATGCATGAATGGCTTGCTGTTATCACTATTTTAAGCTTCCTGCTGCTCTTGCTAGGTGTCACCTGCAAATCGCGCTTTGAGGAAAAGGACGCGATCATGAGCGAAATGCTTACTAACCGTCCGGCGGAGAGGCTTGCGAATGTCCAAGCTGTAACGAAAAAGCGGCGAGTCAGCCCCAAGGGCCCACGAAAAACACGCACTAGATCTGCTCAAAAAAAGAACGTCAAAAGCAAGGTGTAGAGCTATAATCGCAATTTAACATCGCCTGTAACGTTCGTTTCCCAGTGTGCGAATTTATGGGGTCTCTTCTGTAATAAAAGGGTTCTTTGCTCTCCTTGTGCTTATTTTCATAAGGCTGGATTGAGTCATTTCTCTTCTGAAAAAATCACGCGGCGTGCGAGGAAAATCTCACTGAAATTCAAGAAGATAAACTCAAGGTTTAGGTCTACAATAGAGTTTCAGGTGGTTTTTTTTTAAAAAGATGTTTTTTAAGAAGATGTAAACTAATTACTTTTTTTGACGAAAAAAGAAAATCCCTTGTGCTAAAATGAGAGGTTTGATAATCTACCCTATTTAAGCGACTAAAAATGTTGCTTATTAAACCAAAATTCCTCTCAAAACACGGAAAAGAACACATCGCGTGTGTACCTTTTCACATGGCTTAGAGAGTTGTAGGTCTCGAGCACGCGAGAAGCGATGTTTAAGTTAACGGTTTCAATTTTGATGAAAGGAATTCGCATATGGCGATTAAATTAATGGGTAAAAAACGAGGAATGACGCAACGTTTTGATGCAGCTGGCAACCTCATCGTTTGCACGGTCATTGAAGTCGAGCCTAATGTTGTCACGCAATTAAAGACCAAAGAAAAAGACGGTTATAATGCCGTACAGTTAGGTTTTGAAAAAGTAACAGCGAAGGATCCGCGAAGAGAAAAAAAACGCACATCCAAGCCTCTTCAAGGGCATTATGAGAAAGCTGGTGTCGCTCCTCGCAGGCATTCAGGGGAGTTTCGGACAGAGGAAGTTTCTGAGTTTACGCTTGGTCAAGAACTTGGCGTCTCTCTCTTTCAAGAGATCCCTTATATTGATGTCACAGGAGTGAGCAAGGGTAAGGGCTATCAAGGGGTAATAAAGCTGCATAATTTTGCTGGCGGCCCCGCTGCTCACGGATCGGGGTTTCATCGTCACGCCGGATCTACAGGAATGAGAACAACTCCAGGTCGTTGCTTCCCGGGTGGAAAGCGCGCGAGCCATATGGGCGTTGATCGTGTTACAGTAGAAAACTTAAAGGTTGTTATGATCGATGAAGAAAACAACCTTATTTTGGTGGAAGGACAAGTTCCCGGAGCTTATAACGGGTTAGTCTTTTTAAGGAAAGCAACCAAAAAGCGCATTGCGAAATAACCAGCGTGGAGATTTAGATCGTGACTTTACTAAAAGTTTTTAATATTGAAGGCAAAGAAGTTGGCGAATTAGAAGTGGACAGCGCTTTCGCTGAAGCCCAAGCCAACTCTCAAGTCGTAAAAGATTATATCGTAGCATTAAGAGCAAATGCTAGACAGTGGTCAGCCAATACAAAAGGGCGCTCTGAAGTTAAGCATACAACCAAAAAGCCACACCCACAAAAAGGTGGCGGTAGAGCGCGTCAAGGATCTTTGGTCGCTCCTCAGTATCGTGGTGGTGGTCGTGTGTTTGGACCGAAACCGAAATTTGATCAGCATGTGCGTATGAATAAAAAAGAACGCAAAGCTGTTATCCGATTTTTAATCGGGGAAAAAATTCGCAATAACTCACTAATTGTTGTGAAAGATTTCCAAATGGAACAGCCTAAGACAAAGTTCATTTCTGAGTTTTTGAATAAACAAGGGATCACAGGTCGCACTCTATTTGTAGGCGAAGGAAACTTCGTTCAAGTCGGCGAAGGCGAAGCAGCAAAGAAAGTTAGTGTGCGTTGCGACAAGCATGATAATTTCGTTAAAAGCATTCGCAACTTGCAAAAAATAGAATTTGCTTTAACTTCGTACGTCAGCGGCTACGACGTTGTTGTTGCCAAGAATATGATTGTTGGCGAAGCAGCTCTCGAACAACTCAAAGAATGGCTTTGCTAAGCTAACTTTATAACACTTTAGGATGAAGGAAATCACACATGGCTAATAGAGACCCCTACAATGTTGTCAAATCTCAACATGTAACTGAAAAGTCGGTCATGCTTCAAGGGCTAAAAAATGCAACCAGTAATAAATGCTTAGCAGCCTGCGAATCTCCCAAGTACGTTTTCATCGTGGACCATAAAGCACATAAGCAAGAAATTGCTAAGGCCATTGAAGAAATTTACAGCGATAAAAAAATTAAAGTCGTTGCTGTGAACACGATCAATGTTAAACCCAAAAAAAGACGCGTCCGTGGAAGAGCCGGAAACAAACCAGGGTTTAAGAAAGCCATCGTCACACTAGAAGCTGGTGACAGTTTAGATAACGTATAATTCCATGGAATTGAGAGGAAGCACATTAATAGGCTTCACAAAAAAGGATTCATGAGCAGATGTTAAAAAAATATCGACCAATTACTCCAGGTACGCGACAACTCGTACTGCCGGCTAATGAGAAGCTTACAAGAGCTAATGACACGACAAAAGCGACTGTAAAACCTCAAAAGTCGTTACTGTCACCTAAAAAACGGACGAATGGAAGAAATAGCAATGGGCACATCACTTGCCGACATAAAGGTGGTGGTCATAAGCGTCAGTACCGATTAGTTGACTTTAAGCGCGACAAAGAAAACATTCCAGCAATTGTTAACTCAATTGAATATGACCCGAACCGGTCTGCGTATATCGCACTTCTTCATTATGCAGACGGCGAAAAACGTTATATCCTATCTCCAGAAGGTTTGAAAAAGGGAGATAAAGTCCAAACAAGTGATCAGCCTCCGTTCCGCGCAGGCAATTGTATGCGTATGATGTATATGCCGCTAGGCTCCATCATCCACAATATTGAACTTGTTCCTGGAAAAGGTGGTAAACTTGTGCGTTCAGCTGGCCTTTCAGCTCAACTTATGGCCCGCAGCGGCGGATATGTGACAGTTAGAATGCCCTCTGGCGAAGTACGTATGTTTAATGAAAAATGTCGTGCAACCTTTGGCGTAGTTTCTAACTCAGAACACAACTTAAGAGTTGAAGGAAAAGCAGGACGAAAAAGATGGAAAGGTATTCGTCCAACAGTTCGCGGTACAGCAATGAATCCCATTGACCATCCGCACGGTGGTGGTGAAGGAAAGCATAAAGGAAATATTCCTCAAACTCCTTGGGCCCAATGTACACGTGGACTTCGTACACGATCCCTTAAGAAATCGAATAAGTTCATTGTTAAAGATCGAAGGAAAAAGTAAATATGGCTAGATCCTTAAAAAAAGGTCCTTTTGTTGCTCATCATCTGAAGAAAAAAGTCGATGACCAAAATAAAGTTGGAACCAAAAAAGCAATTAAAACATGGTCCCGAAATTCCATGATCGTGCCTGAAATGATTGGACACACATTTGAAGTCCATAATGGACGCAAATTTATTTCAGTGTTTGTATCTGAAAATATGGTTGGCCATCGCCTTGGGGAGTTTTCACCAACACGCCAATTTAAGGCGCATCCAATTAAGACCAAATAAGGGTTGTTTCAATGAATTATTCAAAAGCACTTAGTAAATATATTCGCATAAGTCCACGCAAGGCGCGCCTTGCCGCAGGGCTTATCCGTGGAAAATCGGTACCAGATGCGTTAGTGCAACTACAATTCAGTGGGTTGCGCGCAGGTAGACTCTTGAAAAAAACTCTCGATAGTGCAGTCGCTAATGCAGAGTCTCAACATGATCTTCGCAGAGAAGATCTAAAAGTAACAGAAGTTCGCATCGACGCTGGACCAATCATTAAACGTGCGAAACCCAAAAACCGTGGTGGCCGTCATCCAATTATGAAGCGAACAAGCCATTTCACTGTTGTCGTTGGCTCAGAATAAGGAGTATTCTAATGGGACAAAAAGCTAATCCAATAGGATTTCGTTTACAGCGCAATCACAAATGGCGATCAAAGTGGTTTGCAAATAAACTAGAATATGGTGACCATGTCATCGAAGACCACAAAATTCGCCAGTACCTCCTGAAGAAACCTGCTTGTGTAGGAACTTCCCAGATTCGTATCTGCCGGATGAGTGAAAAAATTGAAGTAACTATCTGCACAGCCAGACCAGGACTCGTGATCGGTAAAAAAGGTGCAGAAATTGATGCACTCAAATCCGAACTTTTTAAGCTTACTGGTAAGGAAGTTTGGATCGAAGTCGAGGAAATTAAACGCCCAGACCTAGATGCTAAAATTGTTGCAGATGCAATTGCAAAACAACTTGAAAGAAGAATCGCTTTCAGACGTGCAATGAAGAAAGCCATGCAGTCTTCAATAGATGCAGGAGCTTTAGGTGTCAAAGTCCAAGTTTCAGGACGCCTAGGCGGAGCCGAAATTGCGCGGACAGAATGGTATAAAGAAGGAAGTACTCCACTACATACCCTGAGAGCCGATATTGACTTTGCTTTTGGAAGAGCCGAAACAACATATGGAAGCATTGGTGTTAAGGTTTGGATTTACCGAGGCGAAGACACACAACCAACTAGACAGCCACCAAGTGAGTAAGGAGGATTAGGGTCATGGCATTGATGCCTAAACGAACAAAATTTCGAAAACTTCAAAAAGGGCATTTCTCCGGAATTAGCAAAGGGGCAAGTTTCGTTCACTTTGGTGAATTTGGAATCCAAGTTCTTGAGCGCGGATGGATTACTGCTCAGCAGATTGAAGCTTGCCGTGTGGCCATAAACCGCTACTTTCAACGACGTGGTAAAGTGTGGATCCGGATTTTTCCTGATAAACCAGTTACCAAAAAGCCAGCAGAAGTACGAATGGGTAAAGGAAAAGGCGCAGTAGACCACTGGGTAGCCGTAGTAAAACCCGGTAGAATTCTATTCGAAGTAGGAAATGTGCCCAAAGTAATGGCACAAAACGCCCTGCGACGTGCAGCCGCCAAATTAGGAATTAAAACTCGCTTCGTTGAGCGTGTAGAACAGGTATGAGGTTTATAAATGTCTAAAGCTCGTGAAATAATTAATCAAGAAATTGATGAACTCCATGCCTCTTTAGCGGATAAACGCAAAGAATTGTATGAACTAATCAATTTAAAGAAAAATACAAAAAAAATTGAGAAGCCACATCGCATTCCTTTGTTAAGAAGAGAGATCGCAAGGCTTCATACCGTGATCCACGCGAAAACATTGTAACAAGCGCATGCTGTGTGAGGAAATAATGGAAGAAAGTAAAACAAAAAGAAAAGTTAAAAAAGGGACTGTTCTATCTAATAAGATGGAAAAGACCGTTGTCGTGCAAGTCAGCCGCACCTATCCTCACCCACGCTATGGGAAAGTGGTAACGCGTAACAAAAAGTACTATGCACACAATGAGCTAAAACCATTGGAAGTAGGTGAAGAAGTCACAATAGAAGAAACTCGCCCTCTTTCTAAACTAAAAAGATGGAGAGTGGTAGCCTAGTTTGGCTACTCACTGGCTTTAAATGGAAGACCATAAAGCCTGAATGTCATAAACAATTCAATTGCTAGTTTTAGCAAATACGGTAAAGTTCGGAGTTAATTAAATTATGATTCAGCAAGAAACGAAACTTAAAGTAGCTGATAATTCAGGAGCTAAACGAGTAAAGTGCTTTAAAGTACTCGGTGGATCAAAAAGACGTTATGCCAGTGTAGGCGACATTATCGTTTGCTCCGTTCAAGAAGTCGAACCAGGTGCAAGCGTTAAGAAAGGAGATGTGGTTAAAGCCGTCATCGTCAGAACAACTGCTGATATCGTACGTGAAGACGGAACTGTTCTACGTTTTGATACCAATAGCTGCGTCTTGATCGATGAAAAAAAGAACCCAGTAGGAACACGAATTTTTGGGCCTGTAGCGCGCGAGCTTCGCTCAGAGTTTTTGAAAATCGTATCTCTTGCCCCTGAAGTTATTTAGTAATGAGAGAGAAAAATATGAATAATAAATCCTCTGTGTGTACAAAATTCAAAAAAGGCGATCGCGTCGTTGCCATTGCAGGAAACGAACGAGGCAAAATTGGAACCATCCTCAGATGTGTAGGAGAAAGAGTTGTCATTCAAGGACTCAATATCCGTAAAAAACATGTGAAGAAATCGGAACAAAATCCAGCAGGTGGAATCATGTCATTCGAACATTCGATGCATGTTTCAAACATTAAATTATGTGTTGCTGAAGATACTGGCGTGAAATTACGTACACGCGTTGACCCAAGTGGAGATCGTGAATTGTACTATAAATTAGATGGCCAAGAAATCACCCATCGTTCGCTTAAAAATTCAAATGGCAAGAAGAGTTAAAAAATGTCTAGGTTAAAAAAACGCTATCTAGAAAAAGTTAAACCCGAATTATTACAAAAATTTGGGTATACGAATCCATGCATGATTCCCGGTTTGAAAAAAATCGTAATCAACATGGGAATCGCAGAAGCAAGTAAAGATAAGAATTCTATTCAAGATTGTGTTAATGAAATGGCGCTCCTATCCGGGCAAAAACCCATTATCACAAAAGCAAAGAAAGCTATCTCAAATTTCAAACTTCGTGAAAAACAACCCATTGGGATAAAAGTTACAATCCGTGGATTGAGAATGTTTGACTTTCTTGATCGTTTCTGTAATATTGTATGTCCTCGTATTCGAGACTTTAGAGGCTTCCCCACTAAATGTGATGGAAGAGGAAACTATACGCTAGGTTTAGACGATCAGCAAGTTTTCCCTGAACTAAATCTTGACGATGTAAAGAAAACACAAGGGATGCATATAACCTTCGTTACAAGTACCTCCAACGATGAAGAATGTATTGAATTACTTCGTTTGCTTGGACTTCCGTTTAAAAATTTACCAGTATCGGTAGCAGCTTAAGAATAGGAGAAGGAATTATGGCAGTTAGCGACCCAGTAGCCGATTTCCTCACAAGGATTCGCAATGCAAGTCGAGCACAACGACGATTCGTTGTCATTAATTGGAGCAAACTCAAAGAAGGTATTGCTGAAATCCTAAAAAACCAAGGGTTTGTAGAAAGCTTCCTGGTTGAAAAAGATGAAAACCAAAGAGGGATTATCAGGATTTATCTGAAATATACAGATAGACGTGAATCAGTCATTAAGGGACTCGAAAGAGTTTCTAAGCCAGGTTTACGCCGCTATGTAAAATATGATGATATACCCTTTTTCTATGGCGGACTAGGTTTATCTATTTTGTCAACTTCGCAAGGTTTATTACCAGGTGGAGAAGCCAAAAAAAGAAAAATCGGTGGCGAACTTTTATGCCGAGTTTGGTAAGATCAATCAGCGTGAACAGCTGCTTGTCAGAGATCGATAAGCAGTTCTATAAGGAGTAAAACGAAATGTCGCGTAAAGGAAAGCTTCCCATCTTAATCCCAAAAGATGTTGAAGTTAAAGTCAATAGTGGGGAAATCACAGTTAAAGGACCTAAAGGTTCTTTGCACGGAAAAATATTTCCTGAAATTGCTTTAAAAGTCGAAGGAAATGAAGTCCATGTTCATTTGGCTGATGATGCGAAAGATTGTGGCAATATTCACGGCCTTTATCGTTCTCTTGTTCAAAATATGGTTACAGGAACAAGTGAAGGGTTCCAAGTCCGCTTAGAAATGGTTGGTGTTGGATATCGAGCAGCTATCCAAGGAAAGCTTCTTGATCTTCAACTAGGTTTTTCCCATCCGACAAAGTTACCTATTCCCGAAGGAATCACTATCACTGTAGATAAAAATACCGTGATCGTTATTTCTGGAATTGACAAACAGAGAGTTGGACAGTTTGCCGCATCCATTCGCGCGATGAAACCCCCTGAGCCTTATCAAGGAAAAGGAATTCGTTATGCTGGCGAATACGTACGTAAGAAAGATGGAAAATCAGCTTCGAAAAAATAAAAAGGTATTTCTTCTGTTTGCCTAAACACACTATTCTGTAAAGCAAATATAAATGCCTAAATGATTAAAAGGTTGTTATGAGAGAAGGACTTATTAGAAAGCAAACTGTTCGTAAAAAACGAACAATGCGAGTTCGAAAAAAAATTCACGGGACAAGCACCGAACCGCGTCTATGCGTGGTTAAAAGTAATAAGCATTTGCAAGTTCAGCTAATTGATGACGATGCCGGTGTGACGCTAGGATCCGTTTCTACTTTTTCAAAAGAGTATCGAGACAGTGAATTTGGCAAAAAGGGCAAACATTCTGCACGCAAATTAGGTGAGCATATAGCCAAAATTGCTTCTGAGAAAAATATCAAGGCAGCCAAATTTGATCGCGGCCCTGCAAAATTTCACGGCATCTTAGCCGAATTAAAAGACGCAGCAGTGGCTGGCGGCTTAAAATGCTAAATTTAGCTGTCATCATTTCCAATCAATTTTAGGATGTTTTAAATGACAAAACAAACAGATGGTCAGAAAAAAGAAAAAAAGGGCAGTGAGTTGACTGAGAAAGTACTCTATATTAACCGCTGTTCGAAAGTTGTCAAAGGTGGACGAAAATTCAGTTTTTCCGCCCTTATTCTCGTTGGAGATGGTAAAGGACGTGTTGGCTATGGATTCGCGAAAGCAAATGAATTAACTGATGCCATCCGCAAAGGTGGTGAAGCAGCTCGTAAAAATCTCGCTTCTTATGAAATTGAAGGCACCACTATCCCGCATGAAATTACTGTTGATTGGGATGGCGCTACAGTGATGCTGAAACCTGCACCTGAAGGCTCAGGAGTTATTGCTGGTTCAAAAGTTCGTGCCGTTTTAGAGATGGCTGGATACACAGACGTGATGGCAAAAAGCCTTCGCTCCAATAACCCAATTAACATCGTTAAAGCAACATTTAAAGGGCTTTCTCAATTGCGCAGCAGGCAAAAGATGAAACAAGTAAGAGGTTTAGCATGATTACACTCGAAACATTAGAAAATTCAATTCGTGGCAGAAGAAAATGCAAACGTGTGGGCCGAGGAGTTGGATCAGGCATCGGTAAAACATGCAGAAGAGGCCAAAAAGGTGCTGGGGCACGCTCAGGATATAAGCGCAGATTAGGTTATGAAGGTGGACAATTCCGCTTATTCGCTAAATTGCCAATTAGAGGGTTCTCAAATGCCCGTTTTCGTGTTGAATTAGATATTGTCAACCTCTCTCAAATCGAAGAAGCTTACGAAGATGGAGAAGTTGTCAATGCGCAAACTCTCGCAGATAGAGGATTGCTCAGTGGGCGTACAAACGGAGTTAAAGTTTTGGGCGAAGGGGAACTCACTAAAAAAGTAACTTTTGAAGTTCATAGCTTGTCGAAAACGGCACGTGAAAAGCTTCAAAAAGCTAAGATCTCGTTTCAACTTTCAAAGCCTTAATCAAGTGGCGATTGGTTTTATCATCCCTTCGATCAATTTGATCGAAATGACAAGTGCTTGTACGATTTCAAATGATTACAATAGTTCAACGGATAGTTAAAGCGAAGGATCAAGCTGATGTTTAGCGAAGTACAAAGAGTCTTTCAAATCCCTGAGTTAAGAAGTAAAATCCTTTTGACAGTATTTTTTCTCTTCATCTGCAGGATTGGAGGGTTTGTGCCTGTTCCTGGGATTAATGGCGAAATAGCAGTAAGCTTTTTTAAGCATGCCACCGGAGGAGGACAAAATCTTTTCCAAATGGTAGACATTTTTTCAGGCGGTGCATTTTCGCAGATGACTGTGATTGCACTTGGTGTTGTTCCCTACATCTCAGCATCAATTATTTTGCAGCTGCTAGTGGCTCTATGGCCCTCGCTGCAAAGAGAGTTGCGCGAGAATGGTGAAGCTGCCAAGCGCAAAATTAATAAAATGACTCGTGTTTTAACAGTGATTTTATCCATTGTGCAGTCAGGGCTTTTTGCGCGCTATGCTCTTCAGATCAACCTGTCAAAACCAGGCATCGTTGCTGGAGAACTGCTAGATATCCAAGCATTTGGAATTCCTTGGTTATTTTATCTGATTGTGATTGCAACTATGACGACTGGAACGGTTTTTTTAATGTGGATTGGTGAACAAATCACAGACCGTGGCATTGGCAATGGCATGAGCCTGATCATCACGCTAGGAATCCTCTCGCAGATTCCAACGGCCCTGGGATTAATATTCCAACAGTTGAACCTGAATTCGCAAGAACCAGGTCAGATGAATATGGCGGGAGTTTTAGTCCTGATTGCTGTGTTTGTACTTGTCACAATCGCGACGATATTAATTATTCAAGGCCATCGCAGGATTCCGCTGCAGTATGCTCGGCGCGTCGTAGGTAGAAAAGAAGTTCAGGGTGGAAGTTCATATATCCCCCTAAAAATTAACTATGCCGGAGTCATCCCGGTCATTTTCGCCTCTTCATTACTCCTTTTTCCAGCGACCATTGGAGCCTTTTTAGGCCATGGAAATTGGTTAGGTGAAGTTGCTAGTATGATCTCCCCGGGAAGCACACTCTACATGCTATTTTTTGTGTTGCTTATTATCTTCTTTACCTACTTTTGGACAGCCACACAATTTAGACCGGATCAGATAGCCTCTGATATGAAGAAAAATGGAGCGTTTATTCCAGGTGTACGCCAGGGAAAACCAACTCAGGATTATTTAGAAAACACAATGAATAAGATTACACTGCTTGGAGCCTTATTTCTAGCGGGGATAGCAATCTTGCCAACACTTGTAGGAAGGTTTTTAGGGATTCCTCAGACAATTAGCTACTTTTTTGGTGGAACTGCGTTATTGATCCTAGTCGGTGTTGTTTTAGATACAATGAAACAAGTTGAATCGCACCTTCTAATGAAGCGTTACGACGGATTTATGAAAAGAGGGCGAATTCGCGGTAGATAGATTGTTTTCTTTTGAAGTAAAAGCATCTTTATGCTAAATTTATCAAGTTCAATTTCATGTAATTAGTAGGAGAGTTGAATGCCTAGAATTATCGGTATCGACATACCGGATAATAAAAGATTAGAAATCAGTTTAACCTATATCTACGGAATAGGTAGACGTTTATCTAACGAAATCATTGCAAAGTTAGGTTTGGATCGCAATATGCGCGCCCAGAAATTAACTGAAGACGAGATTGCAAGTATCAATGCACTCCTTCAGTCTGCTTATGTTGTAGAAGGTGACCTAAAACGACAAGTCCAAAATAATATCAAGCGATTAGTAAGCATTCATTCTTATCGTGGAATGAGGCATCGTAGTGGACTTCCAGTACGCGGACAACGCACACGTACTAATGCTAGAACTAGAAAAGGACGTCGTAAGACGGTTGCTAACAAGAAAAAATAAGGAGTGAATTGCTTTGTCTAAACAAGTCGTGAATAAAAAAGCAGCAGTAAAACCCAAAAAGAAGATACATGTACATGTTCCATCTGGAGTTGCACATGTTAAAGCAACCTTTAATAACACGATTGTCGCGATCACTGATCCAAGCGGAAATGTTATAGCATGGGCAAGTGCTGGAAAAGTTAACTTCTCTGGTTCTAGAAAATCTTCTGCATTTGCTGCAACTGTAGCTGCACAAGATGCAGCCAAACTCGCAATGGCAGTTGGAATGCGCGAAGTCGAAGTGAAGTTAAAAGGACCTGGCGCAGGTCGTGAATCTGCAGTACGAGGCTTACAAGGCGCTGGGTTGACCATCACGTCGATTCGTGACGTCACACCATGCCCGCATAATGGTTGCAGACCACCTAAAAGACGTCGAGTTTAACGATTAGGATCTGCAGTGATAGTCGTTGTTTAGAGAGACTTCATTGCAGAAATTAACACTTTTTTCCAGATTTTTTCGGTTCTTTTTGTGAATCGATTTCTCTATTTTGAGAACTGTTTATATTATTTTTTTTATCAGGAGTGGCTTCATGGCAGTCAAGTATGGTAAGTTTGAAATCCCTCAGCAAATTTCTGTGGATGAGGAAACGCTAAGCCAAACGTTTGGTCGTTTTATTGCAGAGCCTTTTGAAAAAGGATTTGGCCACACTGTGGGAAATTCTCTTCGACGCATGATGCTTTCCTCTCTCGAGGCGCCAGCCATTGTCGCAGTACGAATTGAAGGGATTTCTCATGAGTATATGGCCATAGAGGGTATCGTTGAGGATATGACAAACATTATCCTTAATTTAAAAGGAGCTCTTATCCGTAAGCTCCCAATGGATGATTCACCTATTTCCCGAGATGATCGCATTGTGACCTCGATGCTTGAAATTTCGCAGGAAGATTTAGATAAGAATCACGGACAGTGCCATATTAAACTGGGTGATATCTTCACAGATGGAAATTATGAAGTCGTTAATCCGCTTCTCCATCTCTTTACAGTTTCCCAACCCATGCGTCGCCAAATTGACTTGCGCGTGATGATTGGACGGGGTTATGTCCCATCAGATCGATTAGATTTCCATGGTAAAACTTCCGATGAAATTCTAATTGATGCAGCCTTCTCCCCAGTGCGTTTAGTCAATTACACTGTTGAAAATACACGGGTTGGGCAAGATACCGATTTTGACCGCCTGCTTTTGGAAATCTCAACAGATGGTCGCGTGACGCCTGCTGAAGCATTAGCCTTTGCAGCCCAGATTGGCGTTAAGCATATGTCAGTCTTTACGCAGATTAATCCACACATGCTGTTATTTGATGAAGGCTTATCTAGCGATGATGCAGATCAAGATGCAATCATGGCTAAACTTGCATTGCGCATTGATGAAATCGAGCTTTCTGTCCGATCGACAAATTGCTTAAGCGGTGCTAATATTGATACGATAGCGGAACTTGTATCCATTCCTGAGCGCCGTATGCTTGAATTCCGTAATTTTGGTAAAAAGTCTTTGAATGAAATCAAAGCAAAGTTAACTGAAATGGGACTTCACCTCGGTATGGATCTATCGAAATATGGGATTACAGCAGATAACGTAAAAGAGAAGGTTGCCCAGTACCATAAAGAGGTTAAGGACAAATCAGAAGTGTTAAAAGTTAGTGAAGAATAGTTAGGTATATTTTATGAGACATAAGAAAGATACATGTAAACTTGGTAGAACGACATCCCATAGAAGAGGAATGTTCGCCAATATGTTAAAATCTTTGATTACAAACGAGCGTATTACAACAACTGTTGCCAAAGCTAAGGCGTTACGCCGATATGCTGATAAAATGGTGACACTTGCAAAGAAGAATACATTGGCATCAAGACGGCGAGCTATTGCTGAACTGATGATTCGCTTTAATCCTCTGACAGCTAAAGAAGAAAGAGCAGCTCGTCAAGGAAATACAAGTAGCTACAATGACGACCGTCTTGTAGTAGAAAAACTCTTTGGTGACTTAGGCGCGCGATTTGAAACACGTGAAGGCGGTTATACCCGTATCGTTAAAGGAAAGAGACGCGTTGGAGATAATGCTCAAACATGCGTGATTGAGTATTTGGAAGCCTAGTCTTTTTTGAATTTCATAAAACTCTACAAAATGATAACTTGTTTTGTAGAGTTTTTTTTGGAAATCTAATGAAATCAAAAAAGAGAGTCCTTTATGTATAGATTTGTCGCAATTCCCTTCTTGTTTTGGTTCTTGTTAGCTTTAGCGGCTACTCTAGCTCTTATGAGCCTTCTTTTTGTCAAAAATTCTTTGACTTTTTTTTCGATGACTCGAATCAAGCAAAAAACTTCGAAAATTTCTATTTGTCAACCTAAACCTTACAAAGGGCAGGATTAGCTCTGAGCTCTGTTTAAGTAAGTAAAACCTGCTTCTATCCTGTACTCTTACAACTTTATTCTTTCATCGCATTAACCGGAGTTTTTGGGTTTATCCCCTTCAACTGAGGAGCTTTCTTCTCGAAAATAGTGCTTTGGCTATTTCCTCGAAATAAATTCCTCAAAACTCTGGCTGCTAGTAAATTAATTGAGTCTTATGGATTATTTTACTACGATTAATAGGCGAAGGCTACATATTGGCAGATCAATATTATCAAGATAGCATTAATAGTTATAATAACTTTGTGACCCGGGTTTATGGGACCTTATGTCAAAAATCTTGCAATCTCTATTAATCGTGAATCTTTTCGAATAAATACGAAAAGTTATACAAATTTTTTATTCTCATTAAAAGTAGATTTAGCGACGGCAAAACTTTCGCAGGAATTTAGCATGCTTCCCCTCCCTCTCACTAGAATCGGTTCATGCATAACCATTTGCAATCGACAAAAGAGCAGGGTTAGGTTGGCAAATGATTCGGGATTTGGCTATAGAAAAAGATACGCAGCTTGCCAAAAAATCACATCGGACAAGGATGTAGCAGTGGATAACCATTTTCGGTAACTAGAGCAAGGGATTGGTCCAAAACTTTGTTTTCAAGCACATTTTAGCGGTAATCTAGCAAAAACGACGATTCAACCATTTTCGGCGACACGCTATAATCCTCATCTTCTTGTAGAAAAATTTTTGGATAAAATCGGTGCCACTCGGGATGCAAAAGTGAAATCTGTATATTTTCACGCACTATCATGCAGTGCACGAATCAGGTAAACGTTGATCCAACGGTGCGCACACATATTCATGTTGCGTTTCAGGGCCATGAACAGAGAAGACCTGCTCCTCGTGTGACACACACCCTTGGAATAGATGTAGTGAATGCCCAAATCTTTCATTTTTGTAAATTAAGGGAGTGCCTGTTGAATTGCATGTGAACTCACCTCTAAGCTTTGCATATAATTCATAAATTGAGAAAGAGATTCATTTGTGCGTTGCGTAAAATCTTCTAATTCGTGAATTGCATGCTGCATTTGATCTGTATAAGCAAATTGATGGTTAAGTTCAACAGTGACTTTATCAAAAATTGCCATCTGATGTTGAATATTTTCTAGAATTTTCATAAGCAATTCTTTTAAATTAACTGCCTGCGAGGCTCCAATATGAATCTCCTGCGAAAACTTATCGATACCGCTTATACCGGTAGAAACAGCTGAGACGATCTCATTAATCATTTTTTCTATATCTGTGGTTGCATTTGTGGTTTGATCGGCCAGCCTTCGAATTTCTCTCGCAATGACTGAAAAGCTTCTCCCATGCTCTCCCGCTTTTTCGGCTTCAATCGCAGCGTTTAAGGAAAGCAGATTTGTTTGATCAGCAACTTTTGAGATAGAGGTAATAACACTTATAATATGGCTTGTTTTTTCTGTGAGGGCCAGCAATTTAGCAGAAATGTGACCGGAAACTTCAATAAGTTGATGGATCATTTCTTCCATTTGCTTCAAGATGTCACGGCTTGAAGTCGTGAAAACTTCTGTTTGTTCCGAGCGTGCTGTAATCTCTAGCATGGCATTTGCAAATTCTTTGGAGGAGTGTGAGAGATGCGAAATGGTGTCGCTAATCTGCTTGGAGGCAAGATGTTGCTGGACTAAAAAGTTTTTTTGGTTTGCTGATGTTTCAGATATTTTATGACTCGTTGAATCAATTTCAATCCCTGCCTTTTTAAGCTTTGTGGTTAATAAAGCATTCGCGCAGGCAATTTTATTAAAGTTCTCTTTTAAGGGGTTAAATTCTGCTGCCATTGGCATTGAAATAAATTGAGGTCCTGTAGGTGCATGCATCCATAGATTTGTTTTTGTTTGCAATTCTTGAATAGAATTCAAAATTTCAAGCATCGTTAACCAACCAAGCAAGATCAAAAGCGTGGTTAAAAGGACAATTGCAAATAAAGTGAGGTCTTGATGTTTGATAAAGCGCTGAAAATGTTGCTGCAAGGAGGCTTCGATTTCTCCTGTGGAGATATTCCATAGTTCAAAACTTTTTGAGAGAGATTTATCACCCAGGCTTGCAAATTGATCTGCTCTAATTGTAATACTGGGGCTATTGATTATAGAATTTTGTGTGAAAAGAATAAATTCTTCAACCGAAGCAAAGTATTTACGAAGAGCTTCGCTGAATTCAGTCATGGAGGATTCTTGCATCTTAAGATTTTGTCTGTAAGCCTGCGAATTTAACACATTGGTTCTCAAAGATTCGAGGGCATTTAACAAGCCTAGACGGTCCTCTCCTGTTAATTTTTTGGCATGGATGGCGTTTTCTCCATAAATAAGGATTTTCACAAGCTGTTCTTGTCCTAGCGGCAGCTGTTGCATCACATGGTTGATGAAATAGTGACTCGTCGGATTTTCGACTGTAGCGGAATGTTGAGATGGATTGAGATATAAAAGAAAGGAACGAATTTCCTGGGCAAGTTGGTCATGGTGAGCATCACTTTTTACGAGTGAAATTTCTAAGGCATTTTTTTGTAGATATTTCCAGTCCCCTTCAATTCCTAAGGATGAGATCCAATCCGAGCTCGCTGGCAATGCATTATTTTGCAAATACTGAAGAACATTTTGAGGCGGTTCTGAAGTGTTTTTTAGATTTTCAAAATGTTTGCTGATGTGTTCCTGCACATTTTTAAGGGAGTCCTTAAGGGAAGATTCACCATGAAAAATACGATGGATTAAAATTTGATGCTTATAGAGTGCTTGCAGCAGATCTGCCATTTCGCGATTGTATTTAATATTATTGATTTCATGATGTAGGAGCTGATTGCTAAATTTTTTGGTCATAAAAATGTAGTACAAAGAGATGCTCATCCCTAGCAAAGCGATCAAAAACATAATTAAAAATTTCTTGCGTAAGCTGATCCGATGAAAGAAAGAAGGGATAAGGGCTGTGGAAGGATATTTCATCAGGCTAGTTCCTTTTGTTAATCTCAATGTTCCTGTTCAAGTAATTTTTTAGCAATAGGTTTAGCAGGCTTCAGCTAAATTCAATGCGGTTGATCTTAAAACAAAAAATGAGATAGACTTATACAACAACATGATTCCTACAAACCTAAGTTTCAAAAACACTAATCCCCTATTTACTGATGTGCTATTTTTTTTCAAAACATGTGAAGCAATTTTTTTTGTTTTTGGTGCTGATCGGAAGCATTTATGCTGGAGCTCGTCTTTATTATTTTTATACAGATGGATTTTCAATTAGTAATATATCGACTGCATTTGATGCCGACCCGCGCTGGGACGTACATCCGCTTGCTGCGACAGAGCAAGATCGGTTGAATTCTCTATTAAATCAATCATTTCATTATCTAGGCAAAGGTTGTCAATCCTATGTATTCTTAAGTGATGACGGTAATTTTGTTGTCAAATTTTTTAAGTATCAGAGATACAGGCCAAAACCTTGGGTGGACTGGTTTTCATTCATTCCCCTTGTAGAAGCATACAGGCAAGATAAGCTGCAAAAAAAAAGAAAAAAACTTGAGAGAGTCTATGCAAGCTGGAAACTGGCATTTGATCACTTACAACCTGAGAGTGGCGTTGTCTACGCACATTTGAATAACCATCAGGAATTAAATCGAACACTGACAATTTTTGACAAAATGGGTTATGCCTACGATTTGGAACTTGATCCCCTTCAGTTTCTTATCCAAAGAAAGGCGACTATGATTTGTGATCAAATCGAATCTTTAATGAGCCAAAGCAAAATTGCAGAGGTAAAAGATTTGTTAGATCGTCTCTTAGCGATGATGGTTGCTGAACATGCGCGCGGGTTTGTAGATGAGGACCATGCGTTAATGCAGAATACAGGAGTGATTGACAACGAACCGATTCATATTGATGTAGGGTTATTTAGCAGTCGCGAAGATGTAAAAAATTTAGCAGTTTCCCACCAAGAGCTTTTTAAAAAGACTTATAAATTTAAGATATGGTTGCAAGAGCAGTATGCCGATTTAGCTGTTTATTTGGATCAGAAGCTTTATGCAATTATAGGGGAAGAATTTTTAACGATGCACTTTGTAGAAGACCAACACTAGTCTTCTAAGACATGGTTTCAACGTATATCACAGATTTATGGAATCTCGACTTTCACCTCTTGAACAAGGGAAACCACAGAGGCACAGAGAAGGGGTCGTTTCAGCAATGTGGTTTCAATTAGTTTGTCATAACTGCAATTTCAAGCTTTCTCTGTACCTCTGTGGTTTTGCCTTAGAGCGGTAGTCTGGAAGGTCTTCTCAGCTTAAAAGATCAAATAGGGATCTTTTTCAAGCTTCTTTAAAATTTCATCGGCATCCTCACCCCAAAAAGTTTTTAGATCTTTTTTGGCCGTAGTTTTATTTCCTTGTGTATCATAGTAACCTTTTGAAAGGGCTAAGAGCACGCCGAGATAACTTTCGGCTTCGCTTCCTGCTTTACCGGCTTCTTGATAGTCGACAATGAGTTTCTTGAATGCGGTAAGAGCGAGCTCTTGTGTCGCTGGCACAGCGGATTCAAATCCTTTAATGATGTATAGGGGGGCCGCTTTTCTAAACTTTGTGGTATCATGGTACTGGTTATCGTAAATATATTTGTACTTATTTTGGCCTAAATACTCGTCTAGATAGCGGAATTGCTTCGAGTGAGATAGAGCTTGAAAATCGTTTCGTTGAGAAAGCGCAACCAAAACTTTGCGACTGGTAGAAAGAATTTTTTTGGCATTCTTTTCATAATCTTGAGGCAGCAATTCTAATGCCTCGGCATAAGATGTTTTCAGTTTTTTTAAGTATTCGGAGCGATCTTTAGCATAAAACGCTTTGAATTTTAATTGATTTTCTGCGGTTTTCGGTATGGCATCAATGATCCAACCCTCAGCCAGAAGTTTATGGTTATTTTTACGTAATTCAAGAGCAATTTTCATAAGCTGATCAATTTCATTTTTTTCATTCATTTCCTTAATTTTTTCTCTGACTCTTTGGAGCTCTTCCTCTAAGCTATGTTTGGATGCTGTAATCAGACAGCTTGCTAAATTATTTTCTTTCCAAGCCATTTCAAAGAGATCCTTTGGGGATTTAAGTTCAGCCAGGGCTTTGTTAAGTGTTTTCGTAACTTCTGGAAAGTGTTTCTTTACATCGACATCTTCACAGACATCGGATATAGCTTTAATGGCTTCAGAATTATCTTTTGATTCAAGGTGGATAGCTAAAACTGCGATCGCTGCCTTTACAAGGCTTTGTTTCCAATTCTGCTTGCTGATTTCTTGCAAAACAAGGTTGGTTGTATTGGGAAATTTTAGCGTGAAGCTTGATGTTGAATCGATGGTAAAATCTTTCATCTTCTGTTTGGCCAGACCAAGAAGGGTGAATTTTGCCGCTTGAATCGCTTCCAATTGTTTGTCAGCATTCATAAATTGTTCAAACAAAGGGGGTGTTAAGTAAAAAGCATGCGCAAAAAAATTGGGATCAATTTTCTCAAATTTTATTTTGCAATTCGTGTTTAGATCTTTTAGAAATTGCTTTTGCTTTTCGGTCGATCTTTCTGTCATTGTGACAGTAACGATCATGTAATAAAGTTGATCGAATAACGTTGTCATTTCTAATTGGGATGTCTGGGCTGGAATATGCAGCTCAAAACTAACACCAACCGGTTTTTTATAGTCAATGACAGGAGATTTATCTCCTGGAAATGAATATAGCCCTTGATGTGCTAGCATGGCTCCAAAAGTAGCTCCTTGCTCCCATCTGTCATGCTCATTGTTGCCATGCATTTCCACCTTAAGAATCAGTCCTTGATCAGGATGCTTCATATCCATTTCTAACTGCAGCGCCGCACTATGTTGCCTAACAGGAATGGTGAAGCCCAAAGAGGTTTTAGAGCCCACTGTTATTTCAGAGATCTCTTGTGAAAATTTTTTGCTAATTGTTCTGGCAGCGTTTTCTAGTAATCCATCTAAGATATCTAGAGTGACTCCATTTTTGGCTAACAAGTATTTGCGAATTTTTTCAGCATTTTGATGAGCTTGGGTGAAATATTGCTCGGCAGTATTGGCCCAGTGTGCGGAAAAGTTAAGGTCTGCTCTTGAACCGATTGTGATGGCGGCGACGTTAAACTCTGGAGGAGACTCTAATTGCGCACTCCATTTGACAATTTTGTCGGTTAGAATGTTATTTTTTAAAGGATTAAATCCAATGGTTTGAAAAGTATGGTGGAATCCAAATCGATAATCTCCTCCTTCCAAAACTTTTTGTTTATACGCTTCTAATGTGAGCGGCTTACCTTGAGCGACAGCCAAGAGGTCTGTGGCTTCGGAGGGCTTTAACAGTTCGAAGGCTGTCAAGGAAATGTTGACCTGTGATTGCACAGCGACAATAAAATCCTTAACTTTTTGTTTGTCATCTCGAGGGTAATCGGGATTCCCTGAAATTGTTTTAATGGTTTTATCTGTGACATCGACGACCCGTGCCATTAATTGCAGAAGAGCTAATCTACCGAAAGGAGTGGCGGCTGCAAATTTATCGGCAAATACGGCTTTTTGGGGAGGTCTAGGATTAAATCCACAGGTTTCGATGAAAGCTGCCAGGCTGGGCAAGTTTTTTTTAATTTGATCAGGTGTCCCCCATTGACCATTGATTTGTCCTTCAAAGGTCTCTGTTTCTTCCATTTTTTCTTTTACCCATTCCAATGTGGTGCCTTTCAACAGTTCAATGATTGCTTTAGAGACCTGTTGAATATTCTTGTGATGGGTTTGCCATAACTGAGGAAAAAATACGTTTAAGAAAAGAGGTGTCAGGTTTAGTTGGTCAAAAGCCGCAAGAGACTTACTCAATTCGTTCTGAAAAATCAGATCGCCTGTAGTAAAGAGTCCCTGCACAAAAGTTGCCCAATCGTTGGCGCATTTTTCGCTTAGGGCATAGTTTTTGACAGCGACAAAATTGAGTTGATGACTGGTATTTTTGCCATCGAGTTTGATGCCTGCTTTTTTCGCCAATTCGATATGCTTGCGGTCCATTTTATCTTCTTGCAACGTTCTGGCAAACGAAGCCCCGCCAACAACATTGCTATCAACTTGTTGGAAGATGAGGGCTTCCAGGAGCTTAATAGGAAAGAGACGGTTAGGAGATTCAGGAGGAGAATTCTCTAAAGCCGGCATGACTTCCTTTTTAGCCAAGCGCACGATGTGTTCGAAAACAACGAACAATGGTTGATTGACTTGAGCGCGATTGGCTTCCACAGCATCCATGCTTTGGTGAAGTTTTTTATAAAGTACATCTAGCAACGTTGCTAAGGCTACTTTAGCTTCTTTTGCGGGGGCAGATGACATGAGATCTATCAGATTGCGAATAGTGTGGTTTTCAGTAGTTTTAGCCTCTCTTAACTTGAGCAGCGGTTTCTGATTCGACAATTTGGCAATCAGAGCAGGGACAAGGGTGTTAAGTCTTGTGAGCCGTGCTTGATAAATGTCTTTAATTTTTTCTTCCTTGGATTTGACTGCGTTTGTTTTTTTGGGGACGAATAAGGGCGGTGGAGTATTTGAAACTGAAAGCTCCAACGGCATAGAATAACTGATAAGACCTTTTTTGATAATATCAGGAGTTTGTCCAGACACAACCAGGGCGCGTTGCGGATCAAAAAACAAAGGAGCTGCGGCAGAGGATGAAGCGGCAAGTTTTTTTAGTCGGTTACGCACATTACTATCTTCAACTACAAATACAGGCACTCCCAAGCTGCGCAACATGACCCCGTCATGCGAGGTGACAGAGGAAGATTCATTGATAATGATGGCTTTGACTTTCGCTTGTTGTCTCAAGAATTCCTTTCTGGCAGATGCTAAATCTGTCGTAAATAGAAGCTGCTCATCTGAAGTGATCGTCCGCACATAAGCTTGACCGTCTAAAAGTGTTTTAGTGGGAATAACGTCTTTCAAAGGAATTTGTTGAAGTTTTTGCCCGGAAATATACGTCTTTTCTTTTTTTTCTACATGGGTTAAGCCGCGCGCTTGTAGCAGATATAAAGTACCTTTGGCGTCTTTTTTGGCAGGATCAGGCAGCTTTAGGGTGTATTCGACATCCATAGCTTTAGTTTTTTGCGCTCCTGGTCCATAATGCCGCGAAATTTCGTCGGCCGCGGTTTTGATATCGCGGATAATGGGGTCCGGAACCGCACATTGAGTTTTCAAGGCGGGATTTTCATTCTTCAAAGTGACTATGTTGAATTTTTTGAATGCGACTTGTTTTCCTACCTGACGTGTTTTTTTATCTCGAATCACTTTATGAATGACGGTTTCTTCGACGTTGGCATTTTTGGCTTTTTGGGCAGTGTTTCCTCTATCATGAAATGGCATTTTTGTCGTTGTTTTACGTATATAGTAAGTGTCAGTGTTGACAGTGCCGCTAACAATCCCTTCTCCTGTTCCCAGGCCAACCTGAAGCAATGTCACCCCGTCAGCTTTTTCAGGTTCTTCGGTAAAGAATACCCCAGACCGGAATATTTCATGCGGAGCGACTTTGGCCGTGGGTGAGGTGGTTTCTCCAATCATTTCTTGAATAAGAACCGGGATGAAGACGGGGTCGGTAAATAGGCTTTGATCCCCTACTGCTAAACGCTGCATAATTGAGTTTTCACTAAAATAAGAGGCCAGCACCTTGCCGATGTTGGTTGAAATCTCCGTTGGGGTGGGTTGTACGTAAGGGATGCTGGCATTTCCGCCTGGATTGGTGGTTTTGTCGGAATCCTCCATGCCAGTGCTTCTGACGATGACAAATTCTGGTTTATTTTCTTTGACCCATTCTTCCAGCTGCATAGTGAAGTAAGTGTTTGATTTAAAAAAATGCTCGACCTTTCTCTGCATTTCTTCCAAATACTCTTTGCCTTGCAGGGTGATCTGCATGTGAACAGCGGCAGCATCAGTTGGGCTAGAGGCTTTCTGGAATTGATTCTTTTTTGAATAATCAAAAGAATTTAAAAATTTCTTCCATAGGTCATCTAAATTTACACCGCTTTTCAGGATCAAGGAGTTCAATTCAAAATGAGAAATAGGAAAAAATGGAGGGACCTTAACCTCGCATTTTTTCATTTCAGGAGAGATTTTTTTAGTCAGCTCTTCTAAAACCATCAAATTAGCAGCTTTATACCCATAGCCAAGCTCGACAGCATAATGGTCCAAGTTAGCAGGGATAAGGGGGGGCTTTTCGCTTAGATGGCGCAGCCATGCGGCCATCTCTTTAGGGAGCGTCGTTGCCTTATCGATAAGTTTTGGGTCCGCGCCCTTAGACAAAAGCCAGGCGGCAGCTTGAATTTGCTGTTTCTGTAATGCCTGTTGAAAAAGTTCGTTTACAGCAATCCCAGCTTGCAGACGTGACTGTACAAATTTAGTGAAGTCTTCTGTGGGAATAGGGGGATCGCTTAGATTCTTGGAGGAGTCTGACTTATAAATTAATGGATAAATAAACTTATCTTTATTTTCTCTGATATGTTTTGCGTAAAGGGCATAATAATCTTTTAGGTAGGGGAGTTTCTCTTTAGAGACCTCATCATGCTGAACAGTTCCGTCAGAGACTTTATAGGAGATGATCAGCGGGGTAAAGGCGCTCTCTTGGCGCAGCAAATAAGTTCCTACAGGGAGTTTTTTTAATAAAGTTTCTGCTTCAACGGCTGATAAGACTTCATGGTCAATGCCTTTCATGGTCTCTATCGGGTCATGGCCACTACCTGAGGATTGTTTGAGCACGATTTTATGGCGAGGTGCAATTAAATTAAAATTGATGACAGCCGTTTTGAAGAGATCTGAGATGAGTGGATTTGTTGAAGCGGGTAACTGCTTTTGAATTTGGCCAAGAATGAGTTTTGATCTTTCAAGATCAATTTGGAACATCCACTTTAAGCATCTTTTGCCAATAATGACCCAGATAATGCGTGTTAGCCAATTGGAGGTCGCTAAACTTAAATCTTTTCGGACCCAAACTTTTTGTTTATTAGCTTTTTTTAATCCTTCTAATTTTTTTATAACTTCGTCGTCATTCCATTGTTGCGGAGTATTTTTTTTTATTTCTACTGTAAATGCCATAAGAGATTCCTATATTAAGTATGAGTATGTATTGAATTTCGATAAGATAATGAAAGCCTTTTTATAATACTCAGAGCACTTTTGTCAACGTTAATCTGAGAAAAAAAAGGAAAGAGTTAAGGTTTGCCTTGAATGATTTTGGTTTTACAAAAAACAAAAGATCAGGTATATAAATAGCCTTACATGCGGCCATGGCGGAATTGGTAGACGCGCTAGATTCAGGTTCTAGTCGGGGCAACTCGGTGGATGTTCGAGTCATCTTGGCCGCATTCTTTTAATATCCTTTTCAAGGATCATTATGTTTGAAAACATCACCAGGGTGGCCTTAATCGCTAATGGTGAGATTCAAGATCTTGAGTGGACAGCTTCTCAACTGAGGCAGTTCCCTTTTCTCGTGGCTGTTGATGGCGGCTTGAATCATTGTCGACGTATGCAGCTTCAACCAGATTTGCTTGTGGGGGATTTGGATTCTGTGGCTCCCGAAATCCTTGGTTTCTATGCTTCTGTGCCAACGCTGCGCTTTCCTTCTCTTAAAGATGAGACCGATTTAGAATTAGCTATTGAAGCGCTTATTCAAAAAAATGTGCGCGAAATTGCAGTCTTCGGAGGATTAGGCAAAAGGATGGATCATACGCTCAGCAATTTATGCTTAATGCACCGCCATCCTCAGCAAGTTCGTATGGAAGGTGAGCATGAAACTCTTTTTTTTCTTAAAAAAGCT
This sequence comes from Parachlamydia sp., assembly GCA_002786175.1. Classification (GTDB taxonomy): domain Bacteria; phylum Chlamydiota; class Chlamydiia; order Chlamydiales; family Parachlamydiaceae; genus Parachlamydia. Next base: position 91,470 of record PEQL01000007.1, on the reverse strand, counting down.
CAGGTTATTCCGACTTTTCCCGGTCAAGTGATCTCTCTAATCCCTTTTCAGGGTTCTGCTACAGGGGTTTGTTCAAAAGGCCTCAAATGGGAGCTTGTGAATTACACGCTAGACTCTAGGCATGTCAGCCAGTCGAATATCAGCGAGGGTGCAGGCGTTGAATTGACTCTGGACGCTGGGAGTGTCCTGTGCTGCTTGCAAAGAAAAATTAATACTTGAATTCTTCTCTTAAATGAATTAAAATTCATCTTTTTTAAGTAATTCTTTTAGTTTAATTATGTTGCATGTCGAAATCCGTGCGGCTTTTATTCATGTAATTAACTATTCAACAACAGTCTCTTAACATTTCTTCAGAATAAGTGGATGCTACATGTATACCTACGACCGAAAAAAAATACGTAATTTTTCAATCATCGCTCACATCGACCATGGTAAATCCACCTTAGCCGATCGACTTCTTGAGCAAACCCATACTGTTGCCAAAAGAGATATGCAAGAGCAGCTGTTGGATGATATGGATCTGGAAAGAGAGCGCGGCATTACGATCAAAGCTCATCCTGTGACCATGTACTATGAAGCCCTAGATGGTGAAACTTATCAAATAAATCTGATCGATACTCCCGGGCACGTCGATTTTTCTTATGAAGTGTCGCGTTCGCTGGCTGCATGTGAAGGTGCGCTTTTAGTGGTAGATGCCGGGCAAGGGGTACAAGCTCAAACGCTGGCGAATGTGCATTTGGCATTAGACAGAAATTTGGAAATCGTTCCTGTCCTCAATAAAATTGACCTGCCGACGGCTAATCCGGAAGAAGTGCGCAAGCAAATTGAAGATGTGATCGGCATCGATGCCTCGGAAGCCATTTGTTGTTCAGCGAAGTCAGGGTTGGGGATTGACGGAATCCTTGAAGAGATCCTTAAAAAGATTCCTCCACCAAAAGAACCTGAAGACGATATTTTGCGCGCATTGGTTTTTGATTCGCACTACGATACTTATCGCGGTGTGATGGTTTATGTGCGCATTATAAGTGGTGAGATCAAAAAAGGTTCTTTAATCAAATTGATGGCCAACGATCGCTCATTCGAAGTTTTGGAAGTCGGGGTTTTTGCGCCTCAAGAGCGACCTGTTTCAGAATTACGGCCCGGCGAAGTCGGTTATATGATAGCCAACATCAAGAAAACTTCAGACGTCAAAGTTGGCGATACGATCACTTTGCAGAAGTATCCTGCGGCTGAAGCGCTTCCCGGTTTCCGTCATATTTCACCAGTGGTGTTTGCAGGGATATATCCTATCGATTCCTCAGATTTTGAAGCCCTGCGCGATGCATTGACCAAGCTTCAGCTCAATGACACGGCTTTGTATATGGAGCAGGAAAGTAGTATGGCTTTAGGGTTCGGCTTCAGATGCGGATTTTTAGGCTTGCTGCACTTGGAAATTGTTTTTGAAAGGATTCAGCGTGAATTTGATCTAGATGTGATCTCTACCGCTCCCAGCGTCATCTACCGCTTCCTGCTTTCCGATGGCACTGTATTGGAAGTCGATAACCCCGCGCATTACCCAGATCCCACATTTATTGATCTCGTTGAAGAGCCTTGGGTCAAGTGTCATATCATTGTGCCCTCAGAGTACCTGGGTGCAATTATGAGTTTGGGTATGGAAAAAAGAGGAGTTTGCGTTAAAACGGAAACGCTTGATAGCCGGCGTTTAATCCTCACCTATCGTTTTCCGCTAAACGAAATCATCACCGATTTCAATGATAAGCTTAAGTCCATCACCAAAGGGTATGGATCCTTTGACTATGAGTTCGATACGTACGAGAAGGGCGATATCATTAAACTCGAAATTCGGGTCAATGAAGAGCCTGTCGATGCTTTTTCTTGCTTGGTGCACCGTACGAAGGCCGAAAGCAAAGGGCGAGCTATCTGTGAAAAGCTTGTCGAAGTTATTCCCATGCAATTATTTAAAGTGCCTATTCAGGCAGCCATCGGAGGCAAGGTTGTTGCAAGAGAAACGATTAAAGCCATGACCAAAAATGTGACAGCAAAGTGTTATGGAGGAGATATTAGCCGAAAAAGAAAGCTTTGGGATAAACAGAAAAAAGGGAAAAAACGGATGAAAGAGATCGGTAAAGTAAATATCCCTCAGAGTGCTTTCATGGAAGTGTTAAAAGCAGGGGGATAACGCTCCATTTCATGCTGCAGCAAGGCTGTAGCATAAAATTCTATCTATTCAAATCATTTTCAGGTATGTTCTTTCTAATCAAGAATTATGACATCCCTAATGAAATAAAAATATGCAGTAGTTTTATGGTTAATTCAACAGCGCTCTTTTCAGTTCTATCTCCAACTTCTATTTATCAATCTGAAGATTTGAGCGATTATGATTTTGCATTGGCTCCAGCCCATGTTGCCATCATTCCTGACGGCAATCGCCGCTGGGCCAAAAAGCAGCAAACATCGCCAAAGGTTGGGCACACGGAAGGTGCGGACAATTTTATCGAAATTGTCAAAAGTTGCAAAGAATTAGGTGTTAAGGTGGTCACATTTTACACTTTTTCGACCGAAAACTGGGCGCGTTCGCAAGATGAAGTTCAAGTCCTTATGTGGCTATTGGATATCTATCTCACCGAGCAGCGGCAAACCATGCTAGACTTGGGCATTCAATTTGAAACAATCGGGGATCTCTCAAAAATACCTTTGAATGTAGTTGAGACTATAGCTGAGACAAAACGCATCACGGAACAATGCGATCAAATCCGCATGGTTTTAGCGATCAATTATGGCGGGCGTGATGATATTTGCAGAGCCGTGCAACGGTTAGTTAAAGACGCGATGGGCAAGCAGTTGGATCCGGAATCTATTACAGAAGAAGTTCTTGGTCAATATTTGGATACGGCGCCCTTTGGAGATCCCGATTTATTAATCCGCACAAGCGGGGAATTACGCATCAGCAATTTTTTACTCTGGCAAATATCTTACTCAGAGATGTATATCTCGGATGTATTATGGCCAGACTTTACGCCGCATCATTTATTAGAAGCTATCTGTGATTACCAGAAAAGGAAGAGAAGGTTAGGGGGATAACATGCTCACACAAAATTTAAAGCAGCGACTTACATTTGGTTTGCTGGGCAGTGCCGCTCTAATTTTGTTAATCTTCCTTGCTGAAAATCCTTTTTTTCGTCCCCTATTTGTGTTAGCCCTCTCAGGAGTTGTGGGTGTTGCTGCCTGGGAATACTTTCAAATGGCTAAAACTAAAGGATTGCATCCTTTGCAATCTTTGGGGATTTTTTATTCAGTTCTTTATGTTTGGGCAGTTTTTTTGAGAACCCAATTTCAGAGCGCCCATCTCCTTCCCGAAATTATTTTCGGAATTGCTTTTCTTAGTTTTTTTGTATCACAGTTTTATAAAACCGATTCTCCTTTTTTGAGCATTCCTGTCACTCTCTTTGGTGTGATTTATTTGGCCGTCCCTCTCAGCTGTGCCTTGCTCATTACCTATTTCCCGTTTGAACCACTTGAGGATGGAAGAGTCTGGTTACTATACGGCCTGCTTGTGACCAAGTCGACAGACACAGGCGCTTATTTTGTGGGGAAGATCAAAGGGCGGCGACGCTTGGCGCCTTCGATTAGTCCCAAAAAAACTTGGGAAGGTGCTTATGGGGGAATCATTACGGCTGTTTCAGTCAGTCTTTTGTTTTATTTTTGTATGCTCCTTTTTCTTAGCCCCTCCCCCATTTCACTGACTTTTTGGGAAAGCTTAGGGCTGGGCTTAGCCATCCCTGTTGTGGCGCAGCTCGGAGATTTAGCAGAATCTCTTTTAAAACGAGATGCGGGATTTAAGGATAGCAATCAGTTGCCGGGATTAGGCGGGATGTTAGATATCGTGGATTCTCTTGTTTTTACACTGCCACTCTTATATATTTTCCTTAAAATGCGTTAGTGTTTTTAGAATTAAAATTTAGGTTAAATATGATTATTACAATCGATGGCCCTATCGCGACAGGCAAAAGCACCATTGCCAAAACTTTAGCAGAGCAAATTGGATTTATTTACTTTGATACCGGGGCGATGTATCGTTGCCTTACGTATGCTGTATTGAAGGAAAATAGCAACCTGCAGGATCCAGAAGTCTTAAAAAAATTTTTGGAGCAATTTGAATTTACCGTCAAAATCAAGCACCGCGAAAGATTTTACTTTGTGGGGGAAGAGGATGTGACCCATAAAATACGTGGGCCAGAAGTGACAGGCGCTGTTTCCCGGATCTCTGCTATCCCTGAAGTGCGTGAAAAACTCGTGAAAGTGCAGCGGGAATTGGCGATTGGTGTAAATGCTGTTTTCGAAGGTCGGGACATGGGAAGTGTTGTATTTCCAGATGCTAAAGTCAAAATCTTTTTGACGGGAGATCCGGAAATAAGAGCGCGTCGGCGTTATGAAGAGTTGCGTCAAAAATATCCTAAAGAGACAGAAGGCTTGACTCTTCAGAAAGTCTTAGAAGATATTAATGAAAGAGATCGCAAGGATTCAACGAGGGAGATTTCCCCCTTGATCAAACCCGAAGGGGCGTGTGTGATTGATACTTCTAATTATACCATTGACGAAATTGTTTTTAAGATTTTGGAATACAAAGATTCATTGCGTACACATACGACGCTTTAGGGCTCATTGTTAGGGTTTGTCAGGCCCCATTTGACCAAGAGTTTTTGATAGGTTCCGTCCGCTTCAATTTTTTTGAGCCCCTGATTAAATCGTGTTAACAAGTAAGTTGAAGCAACTCCGTGTTTTGCCACTAGCCGGAGGCCCTCATCTGTTAAAGGTGGGGTAATGACCTTGAGCTGACCTGTATAGTAACCTTGAGAATAGGCGGTCATCAAGTCCATAATGACTCCATCAATTTTGTTATCAAACATGCTTTCCAAAGCGTTTGAAATTTGATCAAAAGGAGCAAATAGCAGTGAAGGGTACTGGGAAATCGTAAAGACCAGTGAAGAGCCGCGTTGCACTCCAATAATTTTCCCTTCCATCCCGACTAAAGAGTTCACGGGTGAGCTTTTAGGAACCACTAGGACAGGTCCTACAGAAAAAAAAGGGGCAGAGAACTCATACTTTTCCCGATTCAAGACATTCGGCATCAAAGCTGAAAATACAGCATCGTAAGATCCTCGTTCCAAATCTTCAAAAAGTGTGTGAGAACGTACATCCAGAATTTCAAAATGAAATCCCTCTTCTTTGGCAATAGCTAACATCATTTCATTCGTAAACGCCACCATGTTTTTTTCTTTGCCCATTAGTTGCAAAGGATACCAAGATGCATCCCTGCCTATGCGAAAAACTTTGTAATCTAGTGAGCGTTGTCCCATGCATCCACTGACCGAAATCCAGGCCAAACCCATGAGGACAGCCATTAATGACAAAAATTTTCCTAAAGTCGGCTTCAATTCAGGAAGAGGGGAACGAAAAAGGTGAAAAAGACTCATAGAGGGATATAAGCTTATTAAAATTTATGTTATTTTGCGGTAGAACAATACTATAACTATAGGGTTTTTCAAATAAAAAATAAAGAAAAATGATCTATGGAAAACTATATTCGTAGCGTTGTTTGATAGACTCAAACAACTTGAAGAATTTGATCTTTTCAACTTTTCCAACTGTTAAAAATAGGGAAAAATGGTACGATCTCGACATCACTTTTTCCAAGGATTCTTCATGCTCGAAAAAAAAACACACTATCTTTTGGTTAATTTCGGCGGTCCCCGTTCTGCACAAGAGATCTATCCTTTTCTGGCAAGCTTATTGACAGATCAAGATGTCGTTAGAAGCGGTCTTCCCAGCTTTATCCATCGACTTGTGTTTAAATGCGTGGCTAAGATACGCGCGCGTCGCATCTCCAAAGAATATGCTCTGATGGGAAATAAGTCACCCATTTATGAAGACACCGAAGCCTTGGCAGAAGCATTGCGTTTGCATTTGAAGGCTCCCTTATTGACATTTCACCGTTATTTACCCGCTACGCATGTTCAATTTATTGAAGAAATTAAGCGGTTGGAGTGTGACGAAATTCGCGTGTTCCCTTTATTTCCGCAGTTTACTTACGCAACCACAGGGAGCGTTGCTCGCTGGTTCAGCAATTTCCTGCCAGACACACTGACGACCAAAATGCGCTGGATTAAGTCCTATGCAGCCCATCCAGCTTTTATTCAAGCTCATCAAAATCAGATAAGAAAGTTTCTGGCTGAAAACAACTTAGCTGAAGCTGAAACAATTTTGCTTTTTTCTGCTCACGGGATTCCAGAGAAATTTGTGGAAAAGGGGGAGCTCTACCCTGATGAATGTCTCGCTTCCTTTCAGGCCATTATGCAAGCCTTTCCTCAGAGTTTGGGGCGTCTTTCCTATCAGTCTAAATTTGGCAGGGGAGAGTGGATTAAGCCCTACACAATCGATGTCTGTAAGCAAATTTTAGAGTGGAATCAAGGGCGGCAGCACGTGGTTTTTATTCCGATCAGCTTCACATCTGACCATATTGAAACTCTGGTGGAAATCGAAAATGAATATATGACAGAAGTCCGGGAGGCAAATTTGAAGGCCTATCGGGTGCCTTGCTTAACCTTGGATCCTCAGTGGATTGAGGCTATTCTGGCAATCCTAACTGAAACCAATTGCGCTTTAAACCAAATGTTGATTCGTCGAAAATGAAAATTGGATGCAACGCTTTTACAACCATCAATTTAAATGCTAAAATCTTTCAAAAAAAATAATAACTATTTAAAAATGAATTGTTTAAAAAAAATGTCCCTTAAATTGTTTTTTAACTTTTTTGCGCATTTTGATACTTAACGAGTTATCGTTTTGAAAAAGGAATTTGATGATAATTTTCTTGCAGGCTAAGGGATCTCATGGTAGATTCCCTCACGGAACAGCCCCAGACTATGATGTGGAAACGTTGTTCATAACTCTAAGAAGGACCAAATGAATATGTCAGCACAAGATACCCAAAACGCTTGGGATCAATTTTTGAAATATGTAAAAAATCACTGTTCAGCAGCCGCATTTGGAAATTGGTTGGCACCTATTAAAGTTCTTGAATCAACCGATGATGGCATTTGCCTGGAAGTTCCTAATGTCTTTGTCAAAGAATACCTTTTATCCAACTATAAAAAGGATCTTAAGCTTTTTCTCCCGGTGAATACAGCTGGCGAACCTTTGATTGAGTTTGTCATCGCAGCGCCTGAGAAAAAAGTTCTCACAAGTCCACCCGTGCCGAGTGAGACACATCTCGAGCAGCAGAATGCAGACGCCCATGAAGTCAAACTCAACGAAAACTATCGCTTTGAGACATTCATTGAGGGTCCGACAAACATGTTTGTCAAATCGGCTGCGATTGGTGTCGCCACGCGGCCAGGTCAATCCTATAATTTATTATTTATTCATGGTGGGGTCGGCCTAGGCAAAACACACATTCTACACAGCATTGGTCATTATGTAAAAGATCATCACAAGAAATTGCGTGTGCAGTGCATCACCACAGAAGCTTTCATCAATGACCTCGTGGACAGTCTGCGGAATAAATCGGTTGATAAGATGAAACGCTTCTACCGTTCAGATGTCGATGTTCTGCTTGTGGACGATATTCAATTTTTGCAAAACCGTCTCAATTTTGAAGAAGAGTTCTGTCACACTTTTGAAACTCTAATCAATCAGAAAAAGCAAATTGTCATTACCAGCGATAAACCTCCTTCGCAGCTGAAGCTTTCCGAGAGATTAATCGCTCGAATGGAATGGGGACTGGTGGCTCATGTGGGCATGCCAGATTTGGAAACACGCGTGGCCATTTTGCAGCATAAAGCGCATCAAAAAGGGTTGGAAATTCCTAATAATGTGGCTTTTTTCATTGCAGAACATATTTACAATAACGTGCGGCAATTAGAAGGCGCAGTCAATAGATTGTGTGCCCACTGCAAGCTGCTCGATTTGAATATTACAGAGGAATTAGTCGAAAAAACTCTCCGTGAAATGCTTCAGCAAGCTCCGAATAAAAAAATTTCTGTTGAACAAATTCTGAAAAGTGTCGCTGCCGTTTTCCAGGTACGCGTCAGCGATCTCAAGGGGGCTACCCGGACCAAAGACATTGCTTTACCCCGCCAAGTCGCGATGTATTTAGCCTATAAAATGATTAACGAGTCGCTCCAAATGTTAGGTGCCTCTTTTGGCAAAACCCATTCGACGATTTTGCATGCATGTAAAACGATCGAGAAAAAAGTGGCCACAAATGATGTGTTAAGAAGGCAAATAGGAATGGTGGAGCGTAACATCGCCGCTTAAAACCCCAGGTCTTCTTTACTTCTTGAACAGGGGGAAACCACAGAGGCACAGAGAGGCTATTCCAACAATGTGATTTCATTTCTGATGTTTTTTTTCGAAGAAAAAAAACGCTCGATTTTGCCCCTTGCTGTGCAAGTGTCAATTAGCTTGGGATAGCTGAAACTTCAAGCACAGCATTTGTTTTCTCTCCTCTGTGGTTCCGCTTGTTCAACGATGCATTTTCGGATCTAGAGCGTCTCTTAAAGCATCTCCCACAAGAGCGATTGCGATTAATAAAACGGTTAATAGAATCGCCGGCGGCCATAAGAGATAACTTTCGCCCGGAAAGGCCGATCTCCCCTCATCCATCAAGACTCCCCATGAACAGGACCCCTCTTCACCTAATCCTAAAAAAGACAAGCCGGCTTCGCTAGTGATCGCTCCCATGATAGCAAAAGGTAAAAGAGTCAGTAAGGGAGGAATCGCGTTAGGTAAGATGTGCGAAAAAATGATGTATGGGTCAGAAAAACCTAAGGAACGACACGCCTCAATATAGGATAGATTGCGCTGTTTTAAAAATTCACCCCGAATATAACGACTAAACGTGGTCCATCCAAAAAGTCCAATGACCCCAATGACTAAAAAAATCGATTTGTTTTGAAGGATCGCCACCACCATTAAAAGCATGAAAAAAGTGGGCATCGCTTCCCAAATCTCTAAGAGGCGGCAGACCAAAATATCGGTTTTGCCTCCATAATAGCCAGCAAAAGCTCCGATGGGGATTCCAATAATGAGGGAGATTCCCACAGCTAAAATCCCCACGACTAAAGAAATTCGTACGCCGAAGATCAGGGCCGAGACCAGATCTTTGCGATTGATGCGGGTGAGTTCCCACCAATCAATGTAGCGATTTAAATTTTGATCTCCACCCGCATCTTCTTCCCAGTGGAAATGACGCAAAAGAGGCATGACTTGATAAGAAAGTTTCTGGCTTTCGGCTGTTAGCCAAGCCTGCTTTGCCTGATAATAGTCGATCTTTTCTTGAGCAATTTTATGTTCTTCTATGTCTGGAGGTGTATTATCCACAATTTTCTGCTGCTGTTCGAGAAGGATGAGCTCATTATCTTTCTCAATCTGCCATAAAGAGGTGATTTTGGGGAGAGAGAGCTCCGGTAAATGATGATTTTGCAGCATCGCAAGCAATCTTTTGTGTTGAGCCTCTCGTTGTTGAAAACGCAAGATAAGATTTAATTTGGCATAAGCACTCATTTGCTTCACTTCGGCATTCCAATCATATCGCAATGAGAGCTTTTGGAGAGATCGATTTGCGGCAGGATCTTCAGCAGAGCCAAAAGAAAAGAGCCAAAAGAGTCCGATCTGCAAGCAGCTGATTGCTAGAAATGCCACGCTTAAGGAGAATTTGCTGTTCCTAAAGAGCCAGAAGGCAAGGAGAAATGCCGGCAGTGTAAACATGAGCAGGTTGAAGAAAATATCCAACTTCTTGGTAAAAAATTCTGCATAAAATAAGTAACGAAAAAGAGGGAAATACCAATCGCCGTCGTATTTGACGATAAGTGGTTTGCTTGAAGCCAACAAGGGTGCATAGACTCCCACTAAGCAAAAAATCCCCACGATAATTAATCCAAAAACCCCCATGGGATGCTTTTTGAATTGCTTCCAAATCATTTCCCAATACAGGTCATGTTTTGCAGGTGGGTTTTCTGTGGTTGTCATAAAATTTTATTCCAGGGTAACGCGTGGATCTAGTAATGTATAGGCAATATCAGCCGCTAAGTAGCCAATTAACGTCAGCACAGATCCTGCCAAGGCTGAAAACATAATCACATTGTAGTCTCGATTAATCACACCATCGTAAAAGAATTTTCCGTAACCATTGATTTCAAAGAGGGTTTCCACAATGAGTGAGCCACCTAAGATAGCACCTAAAGAGCCTGCAATGGATGTTACAATCGTAATGGAGGCATTGCGCCCCACGTGTTTGAATAAGACGTTCATCGGCGAAGCTCCCTTAGCCTGAGCTGTACGGACATAATCTTGTCTTAAAACTTCTAAGACAGCCGTTCTCGAAAGACGTGCTGAAGCAGCCAAGGTGCCGTAGATAATGGCAATGAGAGGCAGAAAAATGTGCGTAAGTATATCTAACAGCTGTTGGTAGGAATTTTTCTGGTCGTAGCTGAATGCTGAACTGGTGAAGCCGCTAATGGGGATCGGGGTGTTCGTAAAAGGAAAGTTGTGTTTCAAGCCCACTTTTTCAATTAGAAACGGGGCTACTACAAAAATTGGGATAGCATAAAGAATCAGAAAGATAAAATTGGTTAGCAAATCCGGCCATTTGTTCTGTTTGTAGGCCATTAAAAAACCAAAAAATTGACAGACGCAGAATGTAAAAATCATGGGGATGATTGCGAGTGTCAGCGAATATTTAAAGCGGCTGATGACTTCATCTAAAACTGTTTTAGTCGGGTCATTTCTCAAGGTGCCGAAATCTAGAGTCAAAACACGAGTTAAGTATTTATAGAAGCGGGTTTCAAAAAAGAATATTTTCCATTTCTCAGCGGGAGTTGGGTTAAATTGATAGGCTTCGGCTTCACTAGCATACCATTTTCTCAGTGCATTCACTTTTTCCTGCACCACCTGGTCAGAATCTGCCTCCGTAATGATCAATGTGCGCAACATGAGATTGTCATTAGCAATTTTACGATTATAGGTTCTTTGCGCTTCGGTAATTTTTGAGCCGACAATGCCTTGACGGGTGCCCCCTCTGACAAAAAAACGGCTCGCCATTTGTTGGATATCTCTGGCTGGCGGGTGTTCGATGAGCGCCATGAGTTTCGGCATGATAAAACGCGCTTGATCTCCAAAGGTGATACGCAGCTCGTCATACTCCTTTAAAGGCAGCTCAGCGGCCTCAGGACTTTTTTTGTGATGAATGAGGACCCATAAATCCTTCTGTACAGTTTCTGAGGTAATGGCAGGCCAGTTATTAAAAAGGATGGGAAGGGTCAATCCATAAAATTCGCGGAATTGCAAGTAACGGTCATCGCTGCCGAAGGCAATCGCATGATCATCTTTGCGTGTGGCCATCCCTTGCGAAGAAATTTCAGTCACTGTGACAGGATCGCCAGGGGCTAAATTAATGATGACAAAGTTGACCAGAATGATGAAAAAAAGGGTAACCGGTAAGAGCAATAAACGTCTAATGAGATAATTTAGCATATGAATGTCTTAGGGTTGCGGCCTTTTGAACCAGAAAATAGAGGAGTCTGGAATCGCGATATTTGCCCCTGGGATTAAATCTTGACGGTCAATAGGTAGGAAGACATTCTGAACCTCTTCGCGGTAGAGCAATTTGATTTTCGGCGCGAATAAGAAGGTGTAAGGGGCTTCCTCATAAATAATTTCATCGAAGCGATGATATAGAGCTATTCTTTTGGCAGGATCATATTCATAATCCAGCGCATCAATAATTTGGTCCACTTCAGCGTTCTCAAATCCGATTCCATTAGAAGAACCTTTCTCTTTAGCCCCTTTTGAGGACCATAGCTGCCTAGGATCTTCTGGGGGAGTGCCTAGAGCCCAACCTAAATAAATCGCTTCAAACGATTTGCTGTCGAAAGCATTTGAGAGATCAGCGACGTCAACCCCATTCAGAGAGGCAACCACCCCAATCTCCTTTAAGGCAGTGGCGATGTATTCGACGATGCTTTTAGCCGTTGTTTGTTTCACATAGTAAGTCAGATCGAAGCGGAAAGGCACGCGCACTCCATCGATCTCTTTGTCCAGGATTCCATCGCCATCATGATCTTCCCAACCATCCTCAGCAAGTAAGCGACGTGCTCTTTCAGGATCGAATGGCCACGGCTTAAGCTGGTGATTATAGGCCGAAGAATTGGGGGCAAAGGTGCCATTGATTTCCTGTCCCAAACCATTTAAATTTTGGCGAATGATGCGATTGCGATCAATGGCCATGGTTAAAGCTTGGCGGACTTTTTTGCTCTTGAAAAAAGGCATTTTTTGATTCCAGCCAATATACTGATAGATATTTCCTAGGTATTCGAGTTGTTTGATGGCCATGCCTTTGGCCACCTGCTCTTGATACTCCGGCGAAGCTAAAAAGTCTTTTAACTCTAAGACTTTGCTTGCATCGAGTTCATAGGTTTGACTAATGCCATTTTTGAAACTTTGCCATTCCGCATCCGTTGTATTTTTGAATTCGAATTCTTGCCTTTCCATCAAGGCATTATAAGGCGTGTAATAATCCGCATTGCGCGTGAATTGAATGACCCGGTCGGTCATTCCATCAAATTTCCAAGGACCACAGCTAGCAATGATATTTTGTGCCCAGTGGATCGCAAAATTTTGCGCCCAAACCGAATTTTCGCGATAGGTATTTGGATCTGAATCCTCCGCAATAATCTTCTGTCCATCGGGAAAATATTGGTAGATAAAGCGTGCGAGTGGTGAAAGGCCGCCTGTCAGTTGCCGGGAGAGATATTTGGCTCTTTTTATCGTTGTCCCATCTTGATTCTTTATCTCGTGCATTTGCCACTTAACGACTAAAGTTAGATCGTCAATCACTTCAAATTTTTCGATGTCCGTGTAGTAAATTCTTAAACTTGCTGCACCCACCTGCTGATTGTAGGGATTCATCATGGCGTCGTAAAAAAATTTAAAGTCATGGGCGGTGACAGGGTGCTTTCTTAGAAAGACAGGGGCAAGGGTGATTTGATTACTAAAGAAACTGGGTTTGAGGGGCTGCCAGAATACATTTTCTCGCAAATGGATCCAATACTCAGGTTCGCCGCTCGTGGCATCAATCCGTTCTTCTACTTTGATAGCCATATTGGGGGCATAGGTTTCGTAGATCCCAAATTTAAGCTGCGCCAGTGAGATTGTGCAGAGGGCCGCCCATTGCCTGACATTCGCCCAATTGCTAAATGGGTGCAGATTATCCGGCTTTCTAATTGTTGTTTGCTGGTAAGTGCCTTGCGGAACAAATCCTGCAGGTAACATTTTAGGGAGTGTTTCGGTAAAAAAGGGATCGGTTGAAAGTAAATTGGGTAAATTTTCATCGATATGAGGCCGGCTCGAGACCTTTTGCAAGGCATTGAAGGAAGGCTTAGCCTCAATTTGTGATGATGTGGACAACTGCTGCATCAAGTCAGTCCGCAAACGTTCATTGCTGTTTTGTAAATTAAACAGTTCGGTGCGGACTTGGCCAATATCTGTACGAAGGTTTTTAAGATTGTTTTCCACCAGAACTGAAGACCAGTAAAGCATGCCCATAAATGCAAGTAATCCCATTCCTACAATATAGCGGAAAATGTACAGGCCGATCGGTTCTTTATTCATGCAGATCCTAAGCTTAAAGTGATGAACTCCTAAAAATCATATACCTGAACAGGGGGAAAGGTGCAAGTCTCAAAACTATCAACGAATAGAAGAGAGCGAGACTTATTAGATCGCAAATGGAAAGATGCGCACAAAATATAAATCCATCATCAATCTGCTCCTGAACGTTTTCCGTTATACTCTTTGGAAAAGCGTAAAGAAGATATCCTCAAAATTCTAGAACAAGGATATCTTTTTTATGCTAAATTTCATTCTCAAATTGTGGGCTTTGCGTCTGTTTTAAGAAAAAAAGAAAGTTTTATGATCGAGCATTTATATATTCTACCGGAGCATCGCCACAAAAAAATCGCTACAAAAATCGTTGAAAGCATTTTTAAGAAGTTTCTAAATCAAGAAATTTTTGCTTCAGTATATGCTTTTAATTCTGAAGCTATAGAATTTTATAAAGCTCTTTTTGAATTGAGTTCTTTGGTTTTTAAAAGAAAGAAGTAGCCCTCACTTTATTTGATCTCTTGATTAATGCAGATACAAGTGGGAATAAACCAGATACACCCCAAATATCAACCCAAGAGTGCTCATACACACAAAACAAATGTCTCGTAGACAAAAAAGACTGATTCTTTGCAGCAAATTAAAATATTCAAAACAGAAGCTCGACTTTGAATGCTGCATAACTTATCGCTTAAGTTGTGCAAAGTCGAGATTTCCTTGTGCTTTTTAGGCTTTTTTCTTATAACGCCTCATAAGTTTTGCAATTGGGGAGGACTATGAAAAAAAATATTGCTTTAAGTTGTCGTACATTAGATATGACTCAAGATCTTTCCGACATTCTTAAGAATTTAGAATCGGGAAGTAAAAAAAACTTTTCGAGTAAATTTCGAATCGTCAACAAACAAGGACGCATATGGGCGTGGCTCAAGCATATTTTGGGGCTTGAAACCACTTATCCAAAAGATGTCGCAGAAGCTTTTGTGCGGTTTACAAAAAATAACCGCCCCCTTTTCATGGAAAAAAAAATCGAAGAGAATCATAGAAAAGCCACACTTATCTTAGCCCGCGTCGTAGGATTAAAAATTGAAGGGGGTGAAATCCTGATTAATGAAAGTCCATCGAAAGCAGTACGTCAGTTTGAAAAATACGTGAATCAAAGCCCTTATCTTAAATCATTTCCAAATAAAGCAAGGCCCAAGGCAGAGCGACAGCCAAGACCAGGGCCAACCCCTCCACCTAAATCAAGATCAGATTCAATTCCTAGACCTAGACCTGAGCCAGCTCCCACAGCACCACCAGACGCAATACCCGGTCAAGATCAATCGCTTGCAGAGAAAATTTTAAAGTCTCCGACCCCGATAGATTTGGGGGCAGCGCATAAGTTTTTTCTTCATCTGGATAGGTTGTGGAAGGATAAACCTGCAGAAGAGGTGGTTACCTATGTAAGTACGCATCCTGATTTACTGGATGCATTTTTAAAAATTGTGCAGGAGTGTGTTTTCGATGAGTCGGAACAAGCTAAAAAATGCTTAAAAGACATGTGTTATTTAGGCGGCTGCTGTCAGGATGAAACAAAAATACAAGACTTATACGCTCGTATTCAGGATCTCAATTTGTCCAATGATTTAAAGCAGTCCTTCATGGAGAAGCAACTCCTATCTCTGACCTTACGAAATAAACATGTCCTATTTGCCTCTATCCTTTCAAAATGCATTAATCCGAATCGTGAAAAACTATGGGCAACGGTTGTTGAATTTGGATTGGTTGAAATTGCGCAAGCCTTGCTTAAAGAAGGAGGATTGGCAGAATGGGAATTCACCTATATAGATACAGACGACAATAGTGTTTTAGATTGTGCAACTTCGTGCTTACACAGATTGGCTCGATACGGCACGCATGCGAATACAATACAAATTGCTGAACTTGTTTTGGCTGTACATCCAGAATTGCTTAATATGCAAGCCGGAGGGACGGGAAATACGCCGCTAATCGAAGCTATCGAAAAAAGCAATCTTCCAATGGTGAAATGGCTACTGAGCAAAAAACCTGATTTGACCCTTAAAGATGATCATGGCAAAACAGCTTATGGGATTGCTGTAGAACAAAATATTAAGTTATTATAGAGTGTAATCAATATAAAACTAAATGAAAGAGGCGTGATTGAAAGGAGAGATGTTCAATCATGCCGATTTCAGCGAATCCACGGCAAATCATCAGCAATCCAGTAAAAAAAGCGCCTCCTCCCATCAACAAACGGTAATGTTTTTTAAGCTCTTTCAGTAAAGAAGAAGCGTGCATGGCAATGACTAGGGAAGGAGAGGTTAAAAGCGCAAAGATAAAACCATTTAAAAGCCCTGTGAAAAGACTGCCCGATAGCGCACAGGCCGAAAAGACAATTAAAGTTTGACCGCAGGGGAGTAAAATTGTAAAAAAGCCGAAAAAGAAGGTCGGCCATATTTTATCTTGTAACATCAAGCCCGATAAAGTGGCATTGAATGGGGCCAGTTTTTTTGCAAGCCAATTAAAACCAGGATATTGCCATCCTTGCAGAGTATAAAGTCCAATAAGGCAGATGATTCCACCAAAAAGAAAGCTGATGGCTTCCATCACATGCAGGGATTTCAATGCTAAATGCAAGACGCTGCCTAGTCCTCCCGCCAACATCCCCGCCAGAGTAAATGAAAGAGTTCTTCCCAGAAAATAAAAATAGCGAAAACGATGCAGGCCAATCATCATGACCAGCGGACCGCACATGCCGATGCAATGCAGATTTCCAAAAAGATAGAGAGGGAGCATAGTAATCAATAAAGACATAAAGCCCTTAAGAAGTGAGTATTAATCCCGCTTCCTTAATTTGAGTTTTTCCGATTTGCTTCATAGCGCATCTGTTGTATTTTTGCCATGTCAAGCCCTGTATTTCCAGAGCGCCTTGAATAAGCCTTGAAGCTGACAAATCCCATCACCGCGATGAAGATGGTGCAGATCCCGTAAGCCACAACTTTAAACCATTTGTACTGTAAAACGAAAGACATGTATCGATCTTTTTTTTGAGGTAAACGGATTTCTTTCTTGGAAGCCTATTCCAAAAAAAAATATTCTGTTATAGGGTGATTTTGTACAATAGTTAAAATAAAGGTTTTGCATGGCACCGAATACTCCTGATCTCGATTACCAAGCGGAAATGCTCTCGGCTAAGATAAAGCATTACCTCATTACAACTATGGGAAGAATTTCTACTGAAGCTAATAACGACGAATTTTATCGCGCGTTTTCCTATGCTTTGCGTGAAGAAATCATGATCAACTGGCTTGCGACATCGCGAACTCGGTCGCAAAGTGATTTGCGAACCCTCTACTATCTTTCTCTGGAATACTTACCGGGACGCATATTATCCAACAACATCTCCAATCTTTCTGCACAATCCATTGTCGATAGGGTCCTTCAAAAGATGAACCGCAGTTATAAGGACATTTTATGTCGTGAATCTGACCCAGCTTTAGGTAATGGCGGCTTGGGTCGGCTGGCGTCATGCTTTCTCGATTCTTTGGCGACGCAAGATTTACCCGCTCAAGCCTATGGATTGCGGTATCAATACGGCATTTTTGAGCAGCAGCTTTGGGATGGCGTGCAAATTGAGGCCCCAGATTGTTGGTTGCTTAATGAGAATCCATGGGAATTTCGACGCGATCTGCGAAAAGTCATCGTTAAGTATTGCGGCAGAACATCAGCGACGACAAATATTCATGGGGATGAAGTTTTAAAATTGGCCGATTCAGAGGAAGTTTTTGCTCTCCCTTATGACATTCCCATTATTGGCTACGCCAAAAATAAAGATTATTCAGTCGTTACTTTGCGTTTATGGAGTACCAAAGAATCTCCTCGTAATTTCCAACTTCAAAGATATAACGCAGGCAGCGTTGGCCAGGCTGCTGAGAATACCACCTTGACTGATGTGCTTTATCCTAATGACAATCACGAAACAGGGAAAAGAATTCGATTAAAGCAAGAATTTCTGCTTGTCTCAGCATCTCTGCAAGATATTATTCGGCATTATTTAAACAACCATGACAGCTTTAAGTTATTTGCTGATAAGGTACGCATTCAGATCAATGACACGCATCCCTCCTTAATTATTGCGGAGTTGATTAGGATTTTGACTAGCAAATACGATATTCCATGGAAGATGGCAGTTGAAATTACGCAAGCTTGCACAGGATATACCAACCATACGATTTTAAGTGAGGCGTTGGAGGAATGGGATCAGCCGCTCTTCACTTATTTGCTTCCCAGGCAGTTTCAAGTCATTGAAAGATTGAATCAAGATTTTTGCAATGCAATACGTGCTAAATTTCCGAATGATGAGAAAAAAATTCAGCGCCTTTCGATCCTTGAAAACGGCAAAGTGCGTATGGCCAATCTTGCGATTCTGGGTAGTCATTCAGTGAATGGTGTTGCCGCTCTGCATACAGAAATCCTCAAAAATTCCGTCTTTAAGGACTTTTATGAAAGCTATCCTGAAAAATTTGTAAATGTCACCAACGGTGTGACTCAAAGGCGTTGGCTTTTAGGGTGCAACCCGGAACTTGCTAAATTTATTACCAAGCGGATTGGGGACGGTTGGATAACAGATTTTACCCAGATCAAAAAATTGGCCGAATTTGCTTCCCAAAATGATTCGCAGGAAGAATTTTTGTCGATTAAACGAAAAAATAAGCAACGTTTAATTGAGTACATCAAACGCGAAAATAAGCTCCATACAGCTGATGGCGGAACTGTTTTAATGGCTCCCATCATTGACCAGCATTCGCTATTCGATGTACAGATTAAGCGTATCCATGAGTATAAAAGACAGTTAATGAATGCGTTGCACCTCATTATGCTCTATCAAGAAATCCTTGTAAATCCGCATTCAAACCGCATTAAACGCACGGCAATCTTTGCCGGGAAAGCTGCAGCCGGCTACGAAACTGCGAAAGACATCATCCGTTTGATTTTCTGTATAGCTAGGAAAGTGAATAAAGACCCTGAGGTTGGGAACTTATTAAAGATTATCTATGTCGAGAATTACAATGTTTCAAAAGCTGAAATGTTGATCCCCGCAGCTGATATTTCCGAGCAAATTTCTACCGCCGGAACTGAAGCTTCAGGGACCGGAAATATGAAATTAGCGATTAATGGGGCCCTTACGATCGGGACTGAAGATGGCGCCAATATAGAAATGCGTCAGGAAATTGGGGATGCCTGGTGGCCTTTTTCTTTTGGGTGCTCTGCAGATGAAATTCGGAAAATGAAGCAAGAAAATTCTTATCAAGCTTCCGATGTTTATCAACAGAATCTGCAGATTCGCAAGGCTGTCGACAGTTTAAGAGACCGCACCTTTGCCGTGAACGATCAAGAGCATCAGGCTTTTTTAGACTTGTATCACAAGCTCATCGAAACCCATTACGGGGGTCCTGCAGATCGCTATTTCTCTCTAAAAGATCTTGAAAGTTACTACAATGTCCAAAAGAAAGTTGAGGTTTTATTTTCCGAGCCGTTGCATTGGGCCGAATATGCCTTACACAATATTGCAGGCATGGGGAAGTTTTCGTCAGATTATTCAATCAAGAACTATTGTGAGAAAATTTGGGGATTAGCTCCTTGTGCGCTTAATCCCGAAATTTTAGAGCAAGTGCGCGATGAATTTAGCAAACAAGATCAATGCCGCATTTATTAGACTTCTTGGACAAGGGGAACGATGCGGCCGGTCACATAGGTAACACTTTCTTATGTGGGTGAATTGGACCGAACCACAGACTCGAGTTTAGCATTTTTTAAAGATCTTAAGGGGTGTTATTAAAAAGTATTCGATAAATTTCTAACGCAAAGCGAGGGGATTAATTCTCGATTCAATCAGACCTTTAAGTTTATGAGAAAATCACTCAAGATATATTTAGAAGCAACTTCATGAACATTTCTGTGTCTCTGTGCCACTGTGGTTCCATTTCGCTCCACTATTAGAAAGCAAAGATTGTGCCATGACCGTTCCATGGGCTATGCTGTCCTCTTTGCGTTGCATGTCTTTTACAAGATTTTTAGAAGCAATCCTCAGCATCTCTCCTTAAAAAATGCTAAACTCGAGTCTGTGCCTCTGTGGTTCTCCTTGTTCAAGAGGGGCAATTAGTCTAAACCCCAGAAGAAGTCTATTGACTTATCCAACAGGGAAGTGCCGATTCAACATATCCTGTTGCTTGCGAACCTGTCTATCGGCAGAGTGGTATGCTCGCTGATTTGCTTAGAAATTAGCTTGGGAAGGTTCTGGGGCAGTTTGTAGCTCGAGGGCTTCGTTAGCTGTTGTTAAGGCGGAACCAGAAGGGCTCGCAAGCTTAATTCCGGTGAATCCCTGAAATGCCATGGCCATTAATCCCGAAACAATAAAGGTGATTCCCATGCCGCGCAAGCCAGGCACAACGTCGGATACAGCTAATTTTTCGCGGATGGCAGCAACTAATGCAATTGCAAGCCACCATCCGAGTCCGGATGCAAATACATAGACTAAATTGGGGAAGAAAGGATAGTTGCGTGTCACAGCAAACAGACAAGCACCTAAAATCGCGCAGTTCACCGCAATCAGAGGCAGGTAAAGCCCCAAAGAGCTGTAGAGGGCTGGAGAGAATTTTTCGATGATGATTTCAAGCATTTGCGTAAAACCGGCAATAATCGAAATGAAAAGCAGAAATTGCAAAAAGTTCAGGTTGATATTAGCGGCATCGATCCCAAAATAACTTAGCCATGAGAGCGCCCCAGCGCCCGTGACAAACTTAAAGACGCACCAGTTCAAAATGCCGGAAATGGTAAGGACAAGAACGACAGCTACGCCTAAACCATTTGCCGTTTTAAGTTTATTAGAACATGCCAGATAGGTGCACATCCCTAAAAAGTTTGCAAGGAGGAAGTTTTCAATAAACACCGATTGGATCAAAAGACCAAAGAGATTTAAAAAGGAATAATCACCCATTAACATAAAGTTAAACTCCACACTACTTTTTGTTGATCAAATTGAATAGCCAAATCATGCTCCCGATGATAAAAAAAGCGGCAGGGGGACTGACCATCAATGCAAAATTTTCATAACCATTAGGATTTTCTGGGGAGGCGTACCAGCTTAAAGGGACCACTTGATAATTAAACAATTGCCCAAATCCAAAAAGTTCGCGAATGGCGCCAACAATGCAAATGACAAGCATATAGCCCAAGCCAGCTCCTAAGCCATCCATAAAAGCAGGCAGAGGCGTGACATTTTTGGCCATGCCTTCTGTGCGCCCCATCACGACACAATTGGTAATAATCAAGCCTACGAATACGCTTAATATCTTGGAGAGGCTGTAGAAATACGCCTGCAAAAATTGGTCGATAATAGTCACAAAAACTGAAATAATGGCCAATTGCGTAATCATACGTACACTGTCCGGGGTGATTTTGCGCAGAGATGAAACAAGCAAAGACGAAAAAGCTGTCACGAATGAAACTGAAAGCCCCATTGTCACAGCCACTGAAAGCCTGTTAGTTACACCTAAAGCTGAACAAATGCCCAAAACTGCCACTAGGATCTGGTTGCTATTCCATAATTGGTCTGTCAAATAAGAAATGGCGGGAGGATTTTTTTGGGCCATACCTTAACTCTCTTTTTGATTGTCTGATTTATTTTCGGCATTTACGGAAATAAAGAAGGGACGATAAGCGGCAAGCACTTCGCGATAGGCATCGGTAACCCCATTACCTGTCAAAGTAGCCCCCGCCATTCCATCAACTGCGCTTTCAGCTTTTGGAGTATCTCCTAATACTTCAGAAACTTTGCCCTTCACGACCAAAATTCCGACCCCACTCGTTTTAAAGTCCGTTTTCCCACTCGGGCTAGCCTGGAAAATGTGTTTTCCAGGAAACAGATTTTGCCATGAGGCTTCCGCAATGTTGGCTCCCAAACCAGGGGTTTCCTTTTGGTCATACCAAGAAATGCCGATGACTGTATTAGCGTCAGGCTTAATGGCAATATATCCATAAATGGCATCCCAAAGTCCGTATCCATTTACGGGAATGACATAGCCGATGGGCTTGGCACTTTTCTCGTCAGCTTCATTAGGCAAAATTTCATAAATTAGGCGATAGGGGAGTTTATAATAGCCGTTTTTTTTGTTTTCTGCGACATACTCATCTTCATTGATGCCAGCTTCTTTAAATGAATAAATTTTCCCCTTGCCGTCTACTAAGAAAGCTTTTAAGCGATTCTTATAGATATCTAAAATTTGTTCGTTTGTGGGGATGTCATTAACGGTGCCAGGCACGAGCTTCCCTTTTTCAAACTTAGCGGGGCTATATTTCCCATCTTTATCCTGAATAAGAAAATAACCTTCATGGCTCAAAATTTTAGCTGCAATCATCATCTGCTTACTGCGGTCAATCTCTTGCGCGACTTCTTTAGGCTTAGCTAAAACGCTGGCCAACGTAGATAGAATCAATGCACAAATAAAACTTAAGATCACAATGAAAGTGATCACTTTGGCATTACTAGGTCCTCGATTAGGCAATGGATGGGACACGGCTCATCCTCCTTTTTCTATATATTCTAGCAGCGTAATAATCAAACAGAGGGGCAAATACATTCCCCATCAAAATGGCCAGCATCACCCCTTCGGGGTAGGCTGGATTGATGACGCGAATCACGACAGTTACCAAGCCGCAAAATAAGCCATAGACCCATTTTGCCGAATTCATACTTGGAGAAGAGACCGGATCTGTGGCCATAAAGACCAAACCAAAGGCCGCTCCTCCTAGCAGGAGATGCTTGTAAGCAGGGAAGCCAAAGACAGCAGGATTCCAAGCTCCTTGTGCGCCAGAAAGGACGTTGGAGCCGAACTCAAAAAATAAAGCGGTTAAGTAAATTCCCAAGGCCATGCCTACCATGGTACGCCAGGCTCCTACGCCTGTATAGATGAGGAAGATAGCTCCTAAAAGACAAGCGAGCGTCGAGGTTTCGCCCATGCAGCCTAATTTGTTCCCGAGGAAAAATCCCCAGTCTTCATTAGGGGCGCCAATCCCATAGTTAAGTGCTGAGAATTGATAGGCATCTTCATAATAGCCTGGTGATAAGCCTAATCCCCCTTCAACAATAGGTGTGGTCACAAAACTGCGCATTTGCTCCTGGCTTAATTCTCCAAGGATGGCATCTTGGTGCCCTCCTTGAGCAGTCCAATCGGTAAATTTGTCTTGCAATGTTGTATAAGTGCCGACATCTTTACCCAGATTATTAGAAGCAATTGCATCAATATGAATCCGTTTAATTTCAGGCGTTACATTGAATTTCGCCAAAGGTGTCGCTTGTGTATATCCGTCAAGTGAAGTCGTTTTGGCATCTTGATTCATGGTAATTAAGCTTTCTCTGACCTTAGTCGCATCAGTTCCTACCCAGACATTTCCCGACATGCGTCCAGGATAAGTAAAGAATAGAAAGGCCCGACAGGCGAGCGCAGGATTGACAATATTCATGCCAGAGCCGCCAAATACTTCTTTTGCAAAAATGATTCCTACCGAAACACCCACAGCCGTCATCCAATAGGGGAGTGTCGGCGGCAGAATTAAAACATAGAGGATGCCAGTGACCAGAAAGCCTTCGGAAATTTCATGCTGCCGTACGCATGCAAAAATTCCTTCCCAAAGTCCACCCACTGCATAAGCTATGATAGCTTGAGGAATAAGTGCATATAAGCCTTCTTTAATAATCGCCAAATAGCGATTATCTTTAAAAGCGAAATCAAAATATCCTTTGAGGGTTGTGCTGCTGGCGAGGAACTCATCCATCAATTGATAATTGCCGCTTGAATAGACAAACGACTGCAATCCTGTATTCCAAATCGCCATAAGGATACAGGGGATAAGAGCGATCACGACGATTAACATCCAGCGTTTGACATCAATCGCATCCCGAATGTGAGGCCCATTTTTTGTATTCAGGGGGACTTCATACAAAAAAGTGTCGCCAGCTGTAATCAGGGGTTTCAGCGGATGTAAAGGTTTTCCCTTCTCAGCAAGGGCTAATTGGTAATCTAAGAATTTCCGTAGCATAAAATTGACTTCCGACTTGTATACTGGACTATTTACTGCAAGGGTACTGAATTTTTCCCAAAAGTCAAATTAAAAAAGCGCGAATGTGTTTAAGGAACCTGAACTTTAGAATTTCTCTCCTGAGATTTTAGAGTATTTTTTTTTTAAGAATTGCTTTCGATCACTCTTCTCAAAAAAAATCACAAGGTGGATCAAAAAAATACTCTGAGTTCCAAGGAGATAAACCTAAAGATCAGGTTAAGCTAGTTTTTTTTTGTCTATGTCCATAGAATCCTCTACGAATCGTCGAAGTCAACTTAAAGAAAAGTGATGAATACCCGTTCTAAAAAAATTACCATCTTTTTCCTCGTTAGCCTTTTGCTTTGTAGCTTAGCCTTGGTGTTTTTTAGAGATGCACTTTTTCTCACGGGTTTCAAATGGACATGTGGGTACTTGTCGCGGACTTGCTTAAATGGGGATTTCCAGTACGAAAAAGCTGAATTAGAAGATGGTTTTTTTGTCTTTTCCAACATTCGTGTACATGATTCTCATTCTCAGCAGGAACGTTTAGCGATTCGCAAACTCAAACTTAAATATGCACTAGGGTTTAATTATTTAGATCTCGACGTGCGCATTGATGAGCCGCAAGTGTCTCTGTTAAAAAATTCTCAATCCCTTTCAAGAATACTTCTGGATGATTTTCTCCGCCCTTTGGTTAAGCTTAGAGGTCAATTAATAATTTCTAACGGATCTTTGGTCCTCTTAGACCAATCTGCTTCTGCTTCTCAAAAAGTTTTCTTTGAATTTGAGGCGGAATATCGTAAACGGGTGCCGATTCACCTTGCCATGAAAATGGGGCTGGGATCTCGGAATGAAAATGTGGTGGAGCTTCGCGGTCGTCCACTGACAAAAGAGGTGGGGAGGCAGTTTATTTTACAGCTGCATCAAGTAAGCTGTGCCCATTTAGCGAATCTAGTAAAGTATTTTTCCCCTACGGAATCCGCGTGTGAAGTGCATGAGGGAATGGCGGATGGCAACCTAACGCTCTCTTTAACGAAAGGGCTAGATCCTTATGTCCAGGGAGAGGTAGAGGTAAAGGAGCTGGACTTTTCATTACCCCAAGTGGAGATTAATGGGAAATTCCCATCGGTAAAGATCCTTTTCAGCAAAAGTGAGCACATCCCTTCGCAACCGTTAAAAAACTTTTTGTTAAACGTGCTAACCAATGTAAAAGGCAGCCTCAGTTTTCAAGAAGAGCCCCTATTTTATTATAGAAATGGGGAAAATCCTTGGAGGATTGCATGCACGCAAAGTTTAGTAGAGTTTTCTCCCGATTTAGAAGTACATCTTAAATTCGCAGGCCATTGCAGCAATCAAATGGGTGATTTCCCTTTTAATCTTCAAGGAGCAATTGAAGGCATAAACCACTCCATCAACTTAAATGGCCATATGGGAGGGCTTTTCGGTGAAGCAAGAATGTCTTGGGCCCCTGCTTTAGTTAAATCCGAAGGTTGCTTGAAAGGAAGTTTGAGCGATTGCGTATTCTTATTTCCTCCCGCTTTACAGGAAAAAATTCATACACATCTTGGCGCCGAGCCTTTGGCTTTTTCGTTTGCGAGCCAATCTTTAAATGAACTCTCAGGGGTTTTAAAAATAGGCCAAGATACCATTTTTTGGGGATGTGCCTTATCTGGTCAGCAACAAGAATCGAAGCCATCTCAATCTATACTCAATAAAAAACTATTTGATGACTCTTTCCCAAATAAAGTATTCAACACACCCCATTGCATAAGGATGGCGGGTATCCAGCTGGAAGAATGTTGGTTCGAAGCCAAAGCCCTTAGCCTGACAAAATTTATTTATCCCTTTTTGCTTGCCGAAACCCCTACGACCCTCTCCGGGATTGGAGATTTTTACGGGCATTTTGATGACAAGGTTGTTGAGCTTACCTATGATCCCTCTGAAATGCAATTGGAGAGTACGTATTTTAGAATTCAAGTCAAAGAGGCACATCCAGCTCAGTATTACTTCGATCTTGTGGAAGGATCTCGTCATGGAGTGTGGTCAATTCAGCAAGGCACTTATCTGCAAAAAAATGAAGGGGTACTATTTGAAGATATTCATGCACAGATTCTTTTTGAAAATTCATCGATAAAAATGCACCAGATAGAGACTTTTGCAGAGGGCATTTTTTTTGGTGGAGAGCTTGATGTGTCATTCGATCCCTTTAAAAAAGGAACGTGGGATATTGAAGTCCGTTCAAATCTGATCAATGGCAAAGTTTCACAGGTGCAACAACTATTAAGTCATTTTATGGCTCCTTCATGCTTTTTAAAAATCCCTCTTGAAGGAGACGTCTGCTATCGGCAAGAAGGAGCATTGTTACAGTTTGCGGTATCCCCCCAAACTTATGAGATCACAGCCAAAGTCTGTGGAGCAATTACTGACGGAGAAATGGCTTGTAAAAGCGAGACTTTACGATTACAGGATTTCTCTCTGAATTTTGCTTTTGATACTCAAAAAAAGTCCCTGTCCTTTTCCGATATTGAAGGGCTGCTGATTGTCGGACCGCCCACGCAAGTTGAAGAATATGACTTAATTGGCGACTACATTACTTTTACTGACTACACACACAACCTGGCTGCATTTGATCTATGGATTAGTGATAAAAGCCGCGATGTATTGCGTGTTGTTGGGAAAACTTTCAATCAAGCCGACGGATCGATGCAGGTGATTTTTGATCATGACCTCACCCACTTTGGTGATGTGCGTCCTCAAGAGATCAAATTGGCTTTAAACAACAATTGGACCCAAATAGATGCATTGGATCTCAAATACGGCTTTAGTTTGAAATCACTTTTGCCTGATTTGCAGAGATTAAAAGGAATCGATTTTCTGGCCCCTTTAGGGGCATTGTGCCAAGCTACCAGGCAAATCAAGAAATCTGCAGGACATTTTCAAGTTTCCATTAGCTATGATAAACCTAATGCACAATACCTTTGCAATCTCATTGGAAAAGATTTAGCCTTTGATGCCCAGCATTTTGAAACTTGCACTTTGAATGGCCGAAAAAAAGGAAATGCGTGGATAATCGATCAACTGCAGCTCGATCAAATCTCGCTTTCGGCAGATATTTTGCATAGAGACTCTTACTGGGATTTGAATTTTTTAGGCATTCGTATAGGAGAAGAGCTTTTAGCAGGGATTGAAGGGATTTATGAACCTGGGGAAGGAATAAAAGGCAAAATTAATCTGTTAGAGGTTGATTTTGGACTCCTGGAAAAATGGAGGCTTCCAAAAGAGATTTTAGGCCCGCATAGGCTAAGAGGAAAATTTAATGCTGTTGGGAATTTTCAAGCACAACGCATACGAGATTTGGGTAAATGGCGGTTTGAAACCCTGTTAAGTATAGACGCAAAGGACCTTAGCCTAAACAAAGCCGCTTTCAACGATCTCGAAAAAGTAGTCTGCCATTTAGTTTCAGATAAAGGCATGAGGATAGAGAACTTCAAGCTGTTGACTAAAAATAAGGCTGAACCTGCAGAAATTCATATTAAAAAAATAGATGTTGATTTCATCCACCACAGTCTAAATGTACAGGATTTAGCTTTCCTTATTCCTGTCAGACAGCTCAAGTGGGTCGGCGAAAATTTACAGCGTCTTTTTCCCACGTCGATCTCAGCACGTACTCAGGAGTTGCTCCAGAAGATCAAGCGGGAAAACTCGATCAAAGGCAAGCTAGATCTTGACTATTCGCTCACCGATGCCAATCTTCATTTAGAGCTGGCTGAAGGACCATATACTTTTTTTGGCAAAGAAATGCTTCTGAAAGATCTGTGCTTTACCTCAAATCTTTTTGAATGGAAAATGCGTGCGCAAACATTAGAGTATCAGCATCCTTTTTGGCTGCAAGCGAATGCTTCAGCTCCTGACTTTGACAAAGGTGAAGTTTTCATTTCAGATCTTCTATTAAAACTGCCTGTAGATAAAAAACAAGGGCTGCGACTGTGCTGGCGAGAAACGGCTCTAGAAGGCTTTCAAATTGATCAAATTGAAGGCACACTTCCAGGATTGCGTATTCATTTAACGCGCATTCCATCCAATGGATCACAAGAAATACTGCTTCAGGGCAAAATCCTAGCTAACTTAAATCAAGCCGGTTTTCTTTTACCCGATCTCTTGTATCGTCAAGTTAAAGCTTGTGGTATTAACGGACAATACACTCTGGATGGCAATTGGCAATTTAATAAAAAACACTTTGCAGAAAATACGCAAGGAATTCAATTTGTAGGCGAGTTAAGCGGAGAAAAATGTGTTTTTAAAGACAAGCTAGTGGAAAATTTGAAAGCGGAAATGCATTACTCTCCTGCTACAATCGAACTTTCGAACCTGCAAGTGAGCGATTCTGCCGGAACACTAGAAGCTCCAGTGGTGCGTATTGATAAAAAAATCGATGATTATACTCTCTCGATCCCACTCATCAAAGTCGATCAATTTCGCCCCAGCCTATTGCGAAACCCTCAAGGTTTTTTGGGTTCTCCTGCAACTCCTTTTGTCATTAAGCTGCTGGAAGTTCAAAATATTGACGGAAGCTTGCTGGATCTTCGTAAAATAACCGGGGAGGGAAAGCTGACTTTTGCCAATCCAAAGAAAAAAACTTTGCCCAACACTATTTTTAGTGTTCCGAGTGATGTCAATTCGCGGATTGGCCTAGATACGACTCTCTTGACACCAGTTTCTGGAAGCATTTACTATAAAATTCAAGACGGTAAAATCGTGTTTACCCGATTTAAGGATGTGTACAGTTCTGGAAAGTTATCTAAGTTTAACCTGCCCAATACATCGTACCAGTCACATGTAGATTTTGAAGGGAACTTGCATGTGCAGGTACGACTGAAACAGTATAATTTACTATTTAAATTAGCTGAATTATTTACCGTATCCATTCAAGGGACGCTTCAGCAACCTACCTACACCTTGCAAAAACACTCTCTCTAAGCCGTAGCAACAGCTTGATAAAGCCCAGCCGGCAGGCCGTAATTCTTCTTCTTCACTGTATGGACATAGCTTTTCCCAATCAGTTTATTAAAGCATAAACGCATTCCGCTAGGGTGTTCTCTCCAGCCAAAGAAAAATCTTTTGGTAAATCCAAGCGAGATAACCGTTGGGAATATGATTAAACCTGAAACTTTGCGGGCGATCTCAATAGTGGTGCGCCAGCCAAGCTGGTTGAAAGTAACAATGTCTGTTTCACGTTCCTTAAAATCAACTTCTGGGCGTGTTAAATAATAAAATCTGCCATGAGGGTGAAGTTTAAGGTGTGAAGAGCTTAGATTCAATGCATCAAGAACAGAACAGTTGATTTTATTTAATGCTTCTTTAGCGACGTTCACCCCAAAATGCAAGCCTCCAGCCCCGGGAATAGCATCCTCGGCGCTAAAGTAGTGCTGAATAGATACCCGTTTAGCAAAAGCTGAATTTGCAGGGTCATTTAAGAATTTGGAAACCATCTCGGCATCTTTTCTGCGCAAGGCGGGGGAATCAAATGTGATCAATCCAAAATCTCTTTGAGGTAAATCGACTGGAGTATGTTGTCCTTGCAGTGCCATTTTTTTGATGGTTTGGCGAATCAACATGATCAAAGCAAGCTGTGCATGGCTGCCCCCTAAACTATGGCCTACCAGGTTGATAGGAGTGTCTAGGTTTTTAAATAAGATATTTTTTTCTTCTTCAACCCCTGCTTTTTTCCAGAGATATCCTGGAGGTTTCCCCGGATATGCATCGGTAGCCAGTGTCGTAAATGCATCTTTATGGACTGGGATTGAACGTGTGCTGTTGTAGAGTAGAATTTCCGGGATGATTACCCCATTTTTGTGGATTTGGACCAAATGGAAAGCGTTTTTAGCCCTACCTGTCACGATTTCACTATCGATATTGTACCAGCTTGCTCCAAAGTTATTGCCAGCCAAGGCAGCAGGCGCTGGAATCAGCATTCCGACAGGCATTTGCTTTTTGACAAGCGCTTTAGCCAATAATTCATTATAAGCCTTCTCGATGGCTTCAGGAATCACTCTTTTGTGAAGGGAAAATATGGTTTGATACAGCTGCAAGCGCTCTTTATCTTCAATGATTTTTGGATAGAAAAAATACTTCCATCCTAGTGGGGGATAGCCTACGATGACGCCCTCTATGCGTTTGCCCTGAAAGGCAAATTCTAATTCTGACGCATCCACTAGAGCTGCTTTGGTCACTAAGGTATGGATATCAGATGGGAGCTGATCATAAGGTGTTTCGAAGTGATTCAGCAGAGCTTGGCGGAGTGCAGCTTTAAGTTCTTCATCCGTTTTCGTGCCAAGAGAAGCCGCTAGTCCTTGTTTTTCCCGTAAAGGAATGCTAGTGACATCGATTTCATTTTTGCAAATACCCTGCATTCTGGCCCATGCCAAGTGGAGATCACCAGCATAGTAATCGGAAACACCCAAAGTGACTTTATTAACAATTTTAGCTGTTAAAGGTTTACCTTGTCGATGCATTTTAAGCAAGTTGATATCGTATTTTTGCAATGTGCGGTCAACTCTTTCTTTCCCCCATTCAGCTACGAAAGCCTGATAGAAATAGGCGATCGATTGCTTATTCTCTAATTTTTTCTTTGAGCGGAGTGATTGGAAAAAAACGTTCTGTACGTGAGAAGTCCTATTTGTTTTATTAAAAACGATGCGATCAGAAGTTTTAGCAGCCAAACAAGCTGTTTTTCTCACACCTGTTAAATGCGATGCAATCACAGTTTGATAGATAGAGCGAATCTTTCCAGCTGTTAATTTATTGCCTGATGTTTTGAGTTTATCGAGCTCGTTGGTTAAGGCCGGGGCGATGTCGGGGGAGGCGTGGCGTTGCACAAGTTGAGTAAAAAAATCAACCGTAGTGCGATTTTTTGCCTGAACCTTTTTTTTCTGAGAGCCAAACGTCCAAAAAGAAGTAGGGGAAGCTTCAACAGTAAAGAAGTTGTCATCCTTGGACTTTAACTTTTTAGTTTCGATAAGAATTCGAGTAGAATCTTTACAGAAGTTCAAATTTTCAAAAATTTGGCCAAAATTCAATTCCATAATAAACACTTACTATTTTAAATGAATGAAGTAAAACAGTAACAGAAAATCGTTAAGATTTCATTAAGAATCATGACTTTAAGTTTCATCTCAAAGAATAGGCTGTTATGAAACATTTGAAGCACTAAAACTCTCTATTAAACAAAAGAGATCTATGGTAAAGTGCTCGATTGACCCTCCCTACCGATTGCTATTTCATCGCCGCGGTAGAGTCAAGGTGTCATTTTTCAACTTGTTTAATAGGTGTCGTTAAATGAAGAAGAAATCTTGGGTTTTGCTTACCATTGTTTGCTTACTTGTGTGTTTTGGGCTAGCGCGTGTTTACTACCGCTTTACAGACGATTTCCGTAGTGGTAATTATATGCATCAGGTCCCGCATCATGCTGAATGGGAGATTGCGGCCTTACCGCAGGAAGAACAAACGCAATTGGACACCATTCTTGCTCAGAAATACTACTATCTCGGGAAAGGTGCACAATCGTTTGCTTTTTTAAGTCAGGACGGTAACCACGTCTTAAAACTGTTCAAATTTAAGCATCTGAAGCCTTCATGGCTTATTGAATTACTTCCCCCAGTTGGTCTTTTTAAGCGCATGCGAGAAGAGGAAAAGGAGCGCAAATATTTAAAATTGGAAAGCGTTTTTAATGGCTATCAACTGGCCTACGATCTCCATAAGAAAGATAGTGGTCTGCTATTTGTCCATCTCAATAAAGATTCCGGTCCTGGCAAAAAAGTGCGCGTTCAAGATAAAATCAATCTATGGCATGATTTGGATCTCAATGAATTGATTTACGTTTTACAAAAAAAAGCTGTGACAACGCGTCAAGAAATGATCAATCTGCTCTCACGAGGAGATGTCTCTACCGCCATTCAGCGAGTCAATCAAATTTTTGATCTCTATTTAACTGAATATGCCAAGGGAATCTATGATCGAGATCATGGCGTGATGCATAATACAGGCTTTGTACATGAATCTGCATCTGTTTATCCTATCCACTTAGACATCGGCAAGCTTTCCCCTAATGAATCGATGAAGCAAGTTACGGTCTATCGCCCTGATTTGGAGAAGGTTGTATACAAGTTTAATCTGTGGTTTAGTGAAAACTATCCTCAATATTATCAAGAATTGCGCCAAGCGATGGAGGGCAAGCTTTCAACCATTTTTGGCGAGGGCTACCACGTTCAGCCTTTACGTACTTAAGTCAGTGGATTAGGGGATGCTCGCATTTAATCTATCCCCCAATTTGTTTGGAGTGTGCTGAAAGTCTTCAGAGTGCGAATCATCTTTTTTGCGAAAATTGCACACTCCAGCTAACAGTGCTCAACCCTCAGGATAGATGCCAGTACTGTTTCGGCGAAAAGAATTTTCGTCCTCACCTTAAAATCTGTCAAAAATGTTTAAAAAGTGAACCGTTGTTTCATCGATTAGCCGCTGTGTTTGAATATGCAGGACCAGCAGCAACTTTGGTGAAGCATTTGAAATATGCCAATCAATCCTATCTAGCAGAAGGCATGGGAGCTTTCTTAGCCTATCAATTCTATCAATTAAAATGGCCTGTACCTGATTTAATCATCCCTGTACCGCTTTCCTTGACCCATCACTTTTCGCGCGGATACAACCAAGCAGAGTTGATAGCCATGGCATTGGGAAAGATCATTGGAAGTCCGGTTAAGCAGGTTTTAAAACGCAAAAGCGGCGACTTCAGCCAAACGGCCCTTGATCGCTCACAACGAGAGCGGCTGGAAGGGTCGGCATTTTTTGTGAAAAAAAATGCCGCGATTCAAGATCGAACGATTTTAGTGATCGATGATGTGCTAACAACCGGCACCACTTTGAAACGCTGTGCGGAAGTGTTGTGGGAGGAGGCCCCCAAGAGTTTGTATGGACTAACTTTCTGCCGAGCAACAGAGTAGCAGGTCGCCAGCAGTGGGGTGATCAGGATGATGAAGTCTTTTGTATTCGATTTTTCGCTTTCCAAAATTGACCAACAATCCCACTAAAATGCCTGATACTTTGAGATAGTTAATTAATTGAGCTTGGTGTTCGGAAAGAAGTTGTGTACAACATTTCAATTCGATGAGGATAAAGTCTTCAACAATAAGATCTGCAATATACAAACCGATTTTTCGTTTCCTAAATATTACTTCAAACCTCTTTTCCGCTTCGATTCTGAGCCCTTTTTCTTTTATTGCAACGATCAGGGCATTTTTATAAACAGATTCCAGAAAACCAGAACCAAGTTCATTCATGACTTCAAAACAGCACCCTAGAATAATTTCGGTTATTTGCTGATGAAGCAGTCGATTCTTATCATGCATATCCTGCCGCTTGCGATCCTTCATATCCTGTTTTTCGGTCGATTGATAAAATATTTTACTTATAATTTTCTTGAAGTAAACAAAAATTTAATTTTTATAAATCATATAAGAAAAAACAGGATATATAGGATCGCAAGCGGCAGGATGATCAGGATGGACGGCAGAATAGGCTGACGAAATCTTGCACGGACAAATTGTCTATCTTTTCTGGATGTTGAAAGAGTTCAATGAACGTATGGATTTCTTCCCCTTTAAATAAAAGGGAAAGATTATTTTGGAATTTTTCAAAAAGCAACGGCAGGGCCTCCTGGCGACGTTTACGATGCCCTAAAGGGTATTCGATGCTGATAGTAGAGGTTTTTTGGCCATCTTTGAAATAGATGGTCAAGTCATTGGCAATCGAGCGTTTATCAGGGTCAAGATAATCTTTTGTATAGGTTGGATGTTCGGAAAGATGCACTTTACTGCGTAGGCGGTCTATGCGGGGATCTTGAGCGGTTTTCTCTTCATAGTGTTCGGCGGCAAGATTCCCATGCAGTAAAGCGACAGCTACCATGTATTGCAGGCAGTGATCCCGATCGGCTGGATTGGAAAGTTTGCCTGTTTTATCAATAATTCTGAGCGCCGATTCATGTGTGCG
Source organism: Parachlamydia sp. (assembly GCA_002786175.1). GTDB lineage: Bacteria > Chlamydiota > Chlamydiia > Chlamydiales > Parachlamydiaceae > Parachlamydia. The sequence goes on along the minus strand of PEQL01000007.1, from coordinate 57,672 downwards.
TATTTCAATTTTTTCAATCTCTTCCAAACGACTGATGATTTCAGGATGGAGTTTAAAGGCACATTCAACAGCTGTTTGGGCGTGAAATTCCGCTGGGAATGCAATTTTGAACAAGATATTCTCCATCACATAAGATCCTAAAGGTCTTTCAAGTGTCAGTGGATGTCCTTTGAATAAAACATCGATCACGCCCCATTTAGGGGCAGTTAAGCCAGAAGGATAGCCCATTTCACCTTGCTTGGCCATCCAGGCGAATTGCACGCCGCGGCTGGTGGCGTCGCCTGCGGCCCATGACTTGCGGCTGCCAGTGTTGGGAAAATGACGATAGGTACGCAAAGGTCCGGCATCAATCCAGGCATTTGAGATGGCTGCGCATAGCTGTGGATAGGTTGCACCCAATAGCTGAGCCGTGACAGCGGCAGTGGCAATCTTGACCAAAATCACATGATCGAAACCAATGCGATTGAAACTGATATTTAAGGCCAAAATGCCTTGAATCTCATGCGCTTTGATCATGGCTAGCAAAAGGTCTTTAACAGTTAAGGGGTGCTCACCTTGAGAAATCCTCTGCTGTGACACAAAATCCATCACAGCCAGTAAACCGCCTAGATTATCTGAAGGGTGTCCCCATTCAGCGGCAAGCCAAGTGTCGTTAAAATCTAGCCACCGAATCATGGTGCCGATGTTAAATGCGGCTCGAATGGGATCGAGGACATAGGCTGTCCCAGGCACGCGGCTGCCTCCTGGCACAAGTGTCTTAGGAATCACCGGACCCAGCAACTTTGTACACTCTGGAAATTGCAAAGCTAAGATGGCACAGCCTAGGCTGTCGGCTAAACAGAGGCGGGCATTGTGCCACGCCTCTTCACTCGGTTGATGAAAGGTTGAAACATAGTCGGCAATTTCGCTAAAAATCTGATCCACTACGCTCTCTCGGCAATCGGTTTAAAAGCGCGTAATTGCGGGCCGATATAGTTGCTAATTGGACGGATTAATTTATTGGCTGCACGTTGTTCATTAAAATGTGCTGACCAGCCTGAAATGCGTGACATCACAAAAAGGGGGGTAAACATAGGCGTGGGAATGCCGCAAAACGTATAGGCCACCGCGCTGTAGAAGTCTAGGTTAGGAAATAGCTTCTTCTCGCGCCACATGACCGCTTCAATGGCTTCTGCAATTGGGAAAATGCGGGTATCGCCAGCTTCTTCACTAAGCTCCTTGGCCCAACGTTTAATAATCACCGAACGTGGGTCAGCCGTTGTGTAGACGCGATGCCCAAACCCCATGATCAATTGCTTATTGTGCAGCATATTCATCACCTCTTTTTCCGCTTCCTCAGGTGTTTTAAACTGCTGAATCAGTGCCATGGCCCATTCGTTAGCTCCTCCGTGCAGTGGACCGCGTAAAGCTCCAATGCCGCCGCAGATGGCCGAATAAAAGTCAGAAAGAGTGCTCGCAATAGTGCGCACGGTAAAAGTGGAAGCATTAAATTCATGCTCGGCGTAAAGGATTAAAGAGACATCTAAGCAGCGACGCTGCATTTCATTCGGACTTTTGCCTTGGATTAAATGCAAGATGTGGCCGGCAAGAGAATCTTCATGTGTTTCAAGAGGCAGGTGTAAGCCGGTTTCCTGAAAATGATGCCAATAAAGCAGCATGGAGCCAAAGCAGGCTAGCAGGCGATCTGCGAGGGCATATTTTTCCGTTAGAGGAGTTTCAGGCTCCAAATTTCCTAAAAATGAGCATCCCGTGCGCAGCACATCCATCATGTGTGTTTGAGGAGGGATTTTTTGTAAGACTTCCTTGAGGGGCTCAGGTAAGTTTCTTAATTTTTTTAATGTCTGTTTGTAGGCTTTTAGTTCTTCTCCAGTGGGGAGTTCGCCTCGCAGCAATAACCAGGCCACCTCTTCGAAAGTGGCTTTATTGGCCAAATCTTCAATGGAATATCCACGATAAAGAAGGGAAGTGTCTTCAGCTGAGCATAGGCAGATAGCAGAGTCTCCGGCAACGATTCCAGCCAAGCCCCCTGTTTTTTTCTTCTCTTGTACTGTTGTCATGAAAGTATCCTCCGGTTAAGAAAGAGAACGAAGATTTTTTTCGTCCTGAACATAGTTAAGAAATAGGTAAAGTTCTTCGCGCGTCTGCATGTGCGGAATCGAGGCTTTCTGCGTTCCTTTAGATTTAATATCTTGCATCACAAGCCGGGCGGCGGCATTCATCGCTCGGTTCAGCGAAAGGGGGTAGAGAGCCATATCGACTTCGGCCTGAGTGAGTTCCGACAATGTAAAAAGGGGCGTTGTGCCAAATTCGGTAAGATTGGCTAAAATAGGGACGCCGCAAACCTGCTTAAAAGCGCGATAGTCATCGAGCGTAGTGGCAGCTTCGACAAAAAGCATTTCCGCGCCTGCTTCCACATAGGCAATGCTTCTTTCTAGCGCTTTTTCTAAACCTTCAACAGCAATGGCATCGGTGCGCGCCATAATCACAAAATAGGGATCCGTTTTGGCATCGACAGCGGCTTTGATGCGATCCACCATCATTTCTGTAGAAATTAAATTCTTCCCCGCTCGATGTCCGCATCTTTTGTCGGTGACCTGATCTTCAAGATGCACCGCGGCTGCGCCCAATTTGATCATCCGTTTAATCGTGCGTGCAATCATCAAGGAGTTGCCCCAGCCGGTGTCGATGTCGACCAGAATCGGTAAGTCTACGCGATCCGTCAGGCGATCCAGTTCTTGGCACACATTATCTAAAGTTGTTAAAGCGAGGTCAGGCAAGCCATAGGCTGAATTCGCGACCCCCGCACCCGAAAGATAGAGCGCTTTGAAACCCGCTTCTTGCGCCATCAAGGCGACATAGGCATTGATTACACCTAAAATTTGCAGCGGCGCTTCTTCAACAAGCGCCTGTCTAAATTGCAAGCCCGGACTATCCATTCCCTATCCTTAATTTTCCTTTAACTTATGGAAATTTTATCATTTATCTTCAAGAGATCTTTTTAATTTGTTAAGTTGATAACAAAGCAGGTGAGGAAAAAAATGGCAGAGATCAATTTTCAAAAAAACGGTCAGATAGGAATTTTGACGATTAATCGTCCTAAATCGTTAAATGCGCTGAATCGCAGTACCTTGAATGAACTTTTAACCTGCTTAGCACAAGCATGCAATGAAAAACTGCGCGCTTTAATTTTAACCGGGGAAGGAGAAAAAGCCTTTATTGCCGGAGCTGATATTAAGGAAATGCAGCAGATGGGACATTTAGAAATGCAGGAGTTTTGCGAACTAGGTCAAAGCGTTACGCTAGCTTTAGAACGCGCCCCTTTTCTCACCATCGCCGCCGTTAACGGCTATGCCCTTGGTGGAGGATTAGAAATGGCCTTAGCCTGTGACTTTATCTATGCCAGTGATAGCTCCAAGATGGGTTTGCCCGAAGTCACGCTGGGAATTATTCCCGGTTTTGGCGGGACCCAAAGATTGCTGAGGGCTGTCGGAACAAGACAGGCCAAAGAATTGATCCTTACAGGTAAAATCATGACCGCGCAAAAAGCTTTAGAAATCGGCTTAGTCAATAAGATTTGTCCACCAGCCACCTTATTAAAAGATTGCCTCGAGGTAGCTCAAACAGTTGCTGAAAATCCCTCCTTAGCAGTCAAACAAGCCAAAAAAGCACTCAACAGCGGTAGTGAAATGGGGCTGTTGGAAGGACTTGAGCTCGAAAAAAATATGTGCGCAGTCTGCTTTGCCACTCCTGAACGAGAGGAAAAAATGACCGCATTTGCCAATAAGAATAAATAGGCTTCTTGCATAACTCACACGCTAAAATCGCTTTATTTGTGTTCAGGCCTTAGGTCGTCGAAACAAGCATTTTGGGTGCTCAGTTTTCGAGATTCTTAAGAATTAACATTGCTTATTAAACAGAACTTTTGCTAAATATTTATTGATATTATGCCTTTTGGTCAGAAGTATCAATTTATTGAAAAGATGAATTACAGGGACTGCCTTTAAGCAGCTCTTTCTTAACCCTCAATAAGGAGTGAATCGATGAGTAAGAATAAAAAAACTTATGAGAAGCCGAAAATTATTCATAGCATTGGAAGCATCACCACTTGTTATCTTCCTCAAAAGAAATAAATCTCTTCTGAAGGCTCTTTCTGTAAAAGGAAAGGGTCTCACTTTTTACTCCACACTAGAATAAATTTTTCGGGTTTAGTTCATGTCCAAGATGGAAAAATATTTATATGATAGCGATAAGAAAGAACTTTTTTTGTACAGCTCTTTGACCACTCATCAGTTTAACGATACTGGTGCATTTATTGTTGAAAAATATCTAAGCCATGTTTCTCCCTTGCAGATAGCAGACGCTTTAGTTTCTGAGTTTCATCTTACGCTGGCAGATGCTCAAGAAGATGTTAGGGTTTTTATTGAACAACTTGAGGAACTCGAGATCTTTCCGAAGGAAAATACATTTCCACTATTGAAAGATAGCCAAAAAGTATTTTCTGAAGTTGCAAAGCGTTTTCAACTTCACACCCCAATTATTCATATAATTCAAAACTGCAACAGTCCGTGTAAAATGTGTGACTGTTGGAAGACGAAAGGGAAAAAATGGCATTCTGCCAACGATCTTAAACCTCTTTTTGTAAAAATTAAAGAGCTTGGTGCTGTTGCAGTAATGGTTTCTGGGGGGGAGCCCTTGTTACATCCGGAAATTGAGCAAATTATTGAAGACCTCAAAGAAATTGGACTAAAGATTATGCTCAATACAAATGCTTTACTACTAAGGCAGCATTTGAATTTATCAAACTATGATGTCGACCAGTTGGTTGTTTCAATGGATGGTTATGATGCGGTTACCTATCAGAATTTTCGTGGTCTTAATGGCTATGATGTGGTATGGAAAAACCTAGAACTGTTTCAAGAAAAATCCCCACAAACAAAAATTGGCATTAGAGCCATCTTAAATAGGCAGAATTATGACAAGATCGACTTGCTTGTAGATGCTGTTAAATCGAGGGGAATGCACAGTGTTGGATTAAGTCCTGCTGATGTAAGCTCGGAAAGCTTTTCACGGGAAGACATTAATTTGCCAAAGATTGAATCCCTAACAGAGCTTCTTATTCCGACTAAAAGACAGATTGAGGATTTCCTTGAAAAGTTCACCACCTCAGATTCGTACTATCATAAAATTAGGAACGCTCATGAGAGCGAGCTTTTGTCATGGTCAACCTATGATTTTGTAAGATGCATGAAATTCTATTTGACGGTTCGAAATGGAACACCAAAGCCTTTCACAAATGAGCCGTGCTTGTTTCCACAAACATCTATAGTCTTGGATTATAATGGTGATCTGAGAAACTGCTTTTATTCACCGGCATTTGGCAATCTATACTCGCTAGAATTATCTGATTGGAGTTTTAGAGACTCCATGAAAAAGTTGGAGGATAGTAAAAAATGTGAGTCTTGTAGAGGAAAGGTATTTTGCGGTACTCAAATGGCTAAGCAAAGCAGTGATCAGTAGGCCTATGCAATATGATAGTGAGTTACTTCTTATACACGAGGATTGTCGTGCTGGATGCTTTCACTGCCCGTATAGCAAAAAAAAGCCAAGTCAGCCTAAATCAGTAAATACTCTCATTGAAATGTCAGTTTTATCTAAGGCACGAATGATTCTCCTCTCAGGGGGCGAACCCCTCGAATACCCATTTCTACTTCCTTTGGTAACAGCACTGGAACAGGTAGGCAAACCGTTTCGCATAGCTACTGGAGGACATATTAACATAATGCCTTTTCTAGAAATCCTACAAAATAACCGATTGTTCACCGGGTTTTCAGTAGGTACTGATGTTATGGCCATTAGACGGAATAATAATGAAGAATTTAAAATGCAATGGATTGAAAATTTAAGAATACTATCAGAATGGGGTTGTCCTTATTCTCTAACGATTACGGTTGGTTCAGGAATGCAGCTCGAACCTTTATTAAAACTGTTCCATTATCATAAATTGGATCCTAATTTTCTCATGCTTTCTGGCATGGAAGGAGAAATTTTTGATGATGAAGAATGGAACGGTTTTTTACAAAATATACAAAATATTTATCCTTTTAAAATAATTAAAGTAGGTTTTCGCGAATGCAAAAAAGTGTAGAGACTGCCTACAACGACATCTTTGAAGCTGAATATTATCTTTATTTTGCAGATAAAATGTTTTCTGAAGAAAGAATTGAAAAGGAGCTTCAGTTTATTATATCAGTCCTAAATTTGACTCCAGAACAGACGATCTTAGATCTTCCTTGCGGTCATGGAAAATATACTAATGCGCTTGCCAGGAAGGGATTTGCTGTTACTGGTATTGATGTGAATCCTGCATTCATTGAACGAGCTAAGGCGGATGCAGAAGTAGGAGGACTCTTTCCCCAATACATATTAGGAGATATGCGTGATATTAGTTTCAACGAGCAATTTAATTGTGTTCTCACTCTAAATACATCTTGGGGTTACTTCGATCATGATGAGAATGTTCGAGTTTTGGCAAATATATCACGATCTCTAAAATTAGGAGGTTTTCTTGTGATTGAACTGCTAAATCCTTATCTTTCCACCCTTTTTCCTAAAGGGATCAAGAACTGTTCAGCATTTGATTATGATCAGAATCTATTGATCGATTGGATGTCCTATGTACCTGAAAAAAACTATTTTCATCAAAAACGGGTTTATATTCGTAATGGACTTAGAAAAGATTCCTCAATTGACCTCGAAAAAGTTGAATTGGATGAAATGAAGAAACTAATTAAAAATGTAGGGCTCGATTTTGTGGACGTATACGGGGGGTTGAAAGGTAGGCCGTTTAATCAAGATGCAAACAGTATGGTTATTATATGCCAAAAGAATGGGACGACATTCCATTTATAGCTTCCGTTTATCGGGCAAACCGAGAATTGAAAAAAGGATTCGAAACTCAATCAGGAACCCTAGTTAAAAAAATAATTCTGCAAATTATCTTTCATAAACGAGATGAACCAAAGTTTATCTATGAATTACCACTCTCTCCTAGTTTGAAAGAAATGCCTGATGAAATTGAAGAAATGCTAAAAGTTCAGCAATCTGTGGCGTTTGAAAAAAGTATTCATTTGAAACGTTCACTTTCCTACTTAAAAGGAATTTTAAAGACAGGGTTATTTCTAAGCTCAAAATTTACTGTTAATGAGCTGTCATTAACCACATATGGGATAGGAAATTGGCCCACAGATAGAGAACAGTCGATAGCTCGGCTAAAGTGTAACCAGAAAGTCTTGGATTCTCTAATTAGTTATAGTCTGAAAACAGAAAATCGTTGGGTGGCAGATTTTAACGGTTCTCTAAATCCCAAGGAATTGGTCGATTTCGTGAATAAAGCTAATTTGGTTAATTGTCTATGGTTGGAACAGCCACTTCAGTACGGAGAAATGACGCCCTCATTAGCGAACCTTGTTTCCACCCCTATCTATGCAGATGAAGACATGGAGTACCTATCTCCCGAAGGGTTTTTTGCTAGTGGATTTAGTGGAATGGTTATTAAACCCATCAGGCACAATTACTGTAATTTAGTGGATTGGATGGGACTTGCTCAAAGAAAATCCATTCCCTGTATAATTGGTGCTCCAGTTTGTGATGCTATTTCAATGGCTCACTGTAGATTTTTTAATCAATATGCAACTATGCGTGTGAAAGGAATAGGGCTTGATTCTTTTTTTTGTGGTCCACATGAAGTCGATGAGTTGTTTCCTTGTGATGGATCTACTATTAGTGGCAAACTTATTAACTATGTAGAAAAAAATTATGTACCGATAGGAAGCTATAAAATATTATAAGGATGATGCCAAGATATGTTATTTCCAATTGAATGTTGCCAGAGCTATTTGTCACGAGATATTATGGAAAACGATAAGCTAACAGATATTTGTATGAATTCTCAACGGATTTTATTGCGAAACGTAAAGTTTGAAGATGGGGAAATGATAGCCCATCTTGCTGGAGATTTTTGTATAGCGGATATGATGAATGGTGCCATCCCACATCCATATTCTCTTAACGATGCTCAATTATGGGTTGAGAAACATAAAGAAGATAATCTTAATTCAAAAGCCATTTCGTGGGCAATTATAGAAAAGAAAAGTAGAATGTTTATTGGGTCTATTCAGTTAAGAAGAGCTGAGAAGAACAATGTGGCACGTTTGAGCTATTGGATTGGAAAGGATTATTGGGGAAATGGCTATGCCTCAGAAGCTGTTGGGCTTGTAATAGATTATGCCTTTAATGAGATGAATCTCGAGCTCATTGAAGCCGATCATTTCGAACGAAATCCTGGTTCTGGATTTGTTTTGAAGAAGAACGGTTTTATTCAATCGGGGTCTTTTTGCAAAAAAGAAGGATTAATGGAAAGGGAAGAGGTATTTTTTTGTTATCAGATCGATCAACACCTCTATAGGTTTTTTTTAAATGAGCATAAAATCGATTAGTAGCAAAGAGTTGTGGAGCAACTACACAAAATTTTATATTTCTCAGTCTACTGCATTCATTACCCCGATTTTATATATTTTTTTGGATGAAAAATTTGGGATGAATCCTTCTAGTATTTTGAAAATTTCTGCCATTTATTGGATAATGTCTATTGGCATGCAACTGCCTTGTGGAGTCTTAGCGGATCGATGGGGGGTAAAAAAAAACTTATACTTGTGTCTTTTCTTACAGGCTTTATCCTGTATTTCCTTACTTTTTATTCAACATATAGCAGCTTATCATTTCTATCTAATTTGTATTTATTTGGCCGAGGGTTTATGCGTCAGCGCCAGTTCTATATTGATTAGAAAGCAGTTTCAAGATAGCCAAACGACGCAGTTTAAGGAATATTCATTTAAACTTCAAAACTCTTTCTACTTAATCACTTCTGTTTTTATTCTTGTTTCATCTTTTTTATTCACTTTTAATAAGCACATTCCATTCGTGCTGCAAATAGTAAACTTTGCTTTGTCAGCGTTTTTTTTGAGCAAAATCCCTGAGCAGTACATTTCCAATACTAAAGCGAGTCGAAACATCTTCTTTTGCGCAGGAGAAGACTTGCGCAAGTCTTTCCAATTCATTATGGTAGAGAGATTCTATTTATATCTGATTGTTTGTTTAACATTTTTCGGACTTGGTGTAAGCATTAACCAGAAGGCAATACAGATACAGCTTTTCTCTTTATTTACTCATAATAAAGTGATGATGGTTGGATGCATTATTGCTCTTGGCAATCTGTTTTCATCGGTAGGGGCGAAATTATTTTATTCTTGGATATCTAGAAATCATTCATTGCGTACTGAGGTTGCGATTCTAATAACGATGTTGTTTCTCTCTTACTTATCGATGAGCATTGACTCACTTTTCGCGGTTATCATTGGATTTATGCTCATAAATCTTTTTAAGGGTTGCTTTCGACCTTTAATTGGATCGGAGTTGATTAATAGATATCCATTCAATAGCTCGAGGAGTACAAATCTTGCTTTAGTAAGTACCTTAAGTATTATAGTTTCTTCAGTCTTTCAATATTCAATTGCTTTTTTTTACAATGATATTTTATTCGGGAACATATTATTCGCTAGTCTAACTTTAATAATCCTCGTAGCTTCAGGCTTGGCTTTAAGTAGTGTTTCATCTTGGTGCATGAGGGAGGAAACAAGCCCTCTGACCGGAAAAAAAAGTTATGCCTCGAAGAGAGATGGAGAACTTTTTTTTGCTCAAATTTATCCAAGTTCTACATCAGATCAAGAATTACAGGACATTTGCGATATTGCTTGTAAAAGTGGATACCCGGTTCAAAAAATGATCTCTTTCGTCAAAGTAAATGGTGTGAAGGGATTAGAAACAAAATTTTTGGGAGAAATCCATCTTAGTGACTTGCTGGATGAAGACAAGCAGTATCGTGTCTGTGAACGTTTAATTGACCAAATGAAGCCAACTCATCAAATGAGCCGCCCTGCAAGAATGATTCGAGAAGAGCATATTATGCCGCCTGCTTCTTTGGAGATTATCAAGAAAGATCCGAAGCTAAGCCAAACGTGTATTATTCATGGTGACTTGCATCCTGGTAACATCATGGTATTTGATGAGCAACCGTTTGTTATTGATTGGGATCTTTGTGGAAACGGTCCTCTCTGGTATGACCTTCTGTCTCTTCTAAGCCATCCCAACCTTTATTTTAGTAAGCAAAAACGTTTTAAGCTCTTTCTCCGTCAATGCGAACAACTAAGGTATGAAGATTTGGATTTGTTGTTCCATTTGTTTTGCAAGTTTAAGAGCAATCAACTCAAAAACTTTGCAAGACACGAATCTAAGTATCATGAACTTGTGGATTCTTATTCCAATCAAACGGGTTTATACACACCTCTCACTACTGAAAAATCGGTTTAGCTTTGCAAAAAATCCTATGAATGGCATTAGTACTGTATAAAATAAAAATAGGTCTTGAGGGTAAAAGAAATGGATTTAGACACAAGATTGCAGAATGTGGCTGTTGTAGGAGCTGCCGGGAAAATGGGGCAGGGTATCTCTTTGCTGCTGGCACAGGAAATGGCTAGTCTTGAAGCGCGTCTGCGTGGCAAAGTGGGGAGCTATCGACTGCATTTAATCGATAGCCAAGAGAACGGCTTGGTGGATTTGCGGCACTATTTGAAGCAGCATTTGAAGAAATTTGCGGAGAAGAAAATTATTTCTCTGCGTGCCGATTTTAAATCGAATCCCGCGCTTATCAGCAACGAGCAGATCGTCAATGCCTTTGTGGAAGGGGCCATGGACATGCTGTGCTTTGAGACTCATCTGGAAAATGTTCAGCATGCTCAGCTAATCTTTGAAGCAATTTCGGAAAACGAAGTCGCTAAAGTGAATCTATTGCGCACATTGAAAGATAAAAACCAAGTCGATGGCTATGTTTTGACAAACACCTCTTCGATTCCTATCGCCTTTCTAGCCGAGAAATCGGGTTTAGCAGAGCGTTTAATTGGATTTCATTTTTACAATCCTCCTGCGGTGCAAAAATTGGTGGAGGTAATAGCGACCGCAAAGACAGCTCCGCCTCTTTTGACTGTCGCCTCTGAACTGATTCAGCGTTTAAAAAAGAGTACTGTGTCTGCCAAGGATGTCGCTGGCTTTATCGGGAATGGGCATTTTATCCGAGAAGTGCATTATGCCTGCAGTCAAGTGCAAGCATGGTCTTACACGATGGAATTGGAGGAAGCTATTTTTCTAATGGATAGTTTGACGCAAAAGATCTTATTGCGTCCCATGGGCATTTTTCAATTGATTGATTATGTAGGCATCGATATTTGTGATCAGATTTCTAAAATCATGGAAGAACATTTAAATGAACCTCTCCAAAGCACCTTGCTGCAGCAAATGCTGAGCGCGGGCATCACCGGTGGTCAGTATTCTGATGGCTCCCAAAAAAAAGGGTTTTTTGGATACGAAGGCAACGTAAAAAAAGAGATTTATTCATTAAAAGAGCATCAATATCGCCCCATCAGCGAACTCGAAGGGAGTTATCAAACCAAAATTCCTCCATCTTCTCTTTCCTGGAAATCTTTACAAAATGATCCCCAAAAAACAGCCAAAATTCATCAACATTTTCAAGAAGTATTTGCACAAGATAGTTGGGGGGCGAAAAATGCGCAGGTATATCTGCAGCATTCGCGTGAAATTGCACAAATGCTAGTGACACAAGGAGTCGCGCACTCGCTTGCAGATGTCGATAAGGTTTTAGAGCTGGGTTTCTTTCATTTATACGGAGTGAGTCAACTGCCATGAGTCAATTACGCAAAAGAATTTTCGCCGCTGCTGGATACAATACGACCTACTTTGGATCAGGCCGCAAGGAATTTAATCCAGCCAAAGAAATGCGCCCTTTTAATGAATATTTGCAAGAAACAGCGCAAGGGACTTGTGTCCAGCTGAGCAGCGTGGAGTTTGACGAAGGGGTGATCGGAAGTTTTATGTCGGGCCGATTTCTGAATCAGGCAAACTTGCCTGGTTTTTTGCCTTATATGGCTCCAAGTTTGCTTGGAAAGCCATGTACAGGTGTTGAGGGAGCCTGTGGCACTGGCGGACGAGCCATTGGGGTGGCAGTGCGCAGTGTTTTGTCCAATTTAGCGGACCGGGTCTTCGTCGCGGCATTCGAAATGCAAAATACCATGAAGTCACTATATGGAGCAGATGTTTTAGCTGGTGCCGGCTATTATCAAAAGGAACGCAAGTCGGGCCATGCCTTTTTTTTCCCAGGCGTATTTTCTGAACGCGCAGGGGCTTATTATCAAACATATGGTTACGATCATGCGCGCAAGGGGATGGCCAAATGGTATGAACAATCTATTCTGAATGCGCGGAAGAATCCTAAAGCACAAGAATACCACAATACATCACCCGATTTATTTGCTTTAGGGATGACCTCGCCGGATCCTTCGCGTTTTGTACCTAATTTGAATTTATATGACTGCTCAAAAGTCAGTGACGGAGCTTCTTCGCTTTTGATCCTCTCAGAGGTTGGCTTAAAAATGTGTGGAGTACGCCCTCAAGAGGCTATCGAAATCATCGCTATCGGAGAGGCCGAGGGGGATATCACATTACCTCCGACAGAATTAAGAGAGTTGACCATTACCGAGATTGCGGTGCATAAAGCACTGGCGCAAGCAGAAATTAGATTAGAAGATATAGGGCTATTGGAAATTCACGACTGCTTTTCGATCACGGCGTTACTTTCGTTAGAAGCGCTGGGCTATGCGCCTCGGGGGCATGCGACAGATTTTATTTTGGAAGGGCATACTGCGCCTCAGGGAAAAATTCCGACTAATCTTTCGGGGGGATTAGGTGGCTTTGGCCATCCCACAGGGGCTAGCGGGGTGCGGCAATTGGTCGATCTCTTGCAGCAATTCACCGGGAAAGCCGCTAATCAAGCTTCGCCGCGCACCCCTTATGGTATGATGATTAGCATGGGCGGAAATGACAAAACGGTGACCTGTATTATCACTAAAAAGGTGGGTTAATGGAATTTGGCTATACTCCCGCTCAAATTTCCATGCAGATGGAAAGCAAAAAATTTGCTTTAGAGCAAATGGCAGAACATTCTCAGCTTTTTGAGGTTGATCTGTTTCTTAGAGAAAAGCTTTTTGAAAAAATGGCTCAGAAAGGGTTGATGACACTGAGCATTCCGGAAAAAAATCGCCCAAAAGACACCCTGAGTCTCATGCTGGCGATCAAAGAGATTTCAAAAGTAGATGCGGGAATCGGCATCGCCATGTCGGTCACCAACATGGTGGCTGAGGCTATCGAAAGATATGGCTCAGAGCCGCAAAAAGAAAAATATTTCCCGCTCATGAGAAACGGACAATGTGTGCCTGCCTCTTTTGCCTTAACCGAAAAAAATGCCGGAAGTGATCCAAAGCACCTGTTGACTACGGCTACTTTGGATGCTGCAGATGAGAATTTTTTTTGGATCAACGGTGCCAAGCAATTTATCACCAACGGGGATATTTCGGGCGTTTTGATTGTTTTTGCGAAGACATTCGACACGAAGAAAGAGGGGATCACAGCTTTTTTAGTCGATCGTGAGACTCCTGGGTTGCAAGTGTCTAAGATTGAAAACAAACTCGGTTTGCTTTCTCTTAATCTTGTTTCGCTCACTTTTGACAATTGCCGTGTGGCCCGCAGTCAAATGCTGGGAGACATTGGGCAGGGATTAAAGGTAGCGTTTAGCAGCTTGGATCGCGGTCGAATGGGCGTAGCAGCACAAGCGATTGGGATTGCCGAAGCTGCCTATGAAAAAGCCTTGGCTTATAGCCAAACCCGTGAACAGTTTGGTAAAGCGCTTTGTGAAAACCAAGCCATCGCTTTCAAATTAGCTGATATGCATGTAAAACTGAGTGCAGCAAAATTGATGCTAAGCCAGGCTTGCTGGTTGTGTGATCAAGGAAGAAATGTCACGTTAGCTGCTGCAGAAGCCAAGCTCTATGCCTCTGAAATGGCCAACGAAATTGCTTCAGAAGCTCTGCAAATACATGGGGGCTATGGCTATACGAAAGATTATCCCTTGGAGAAATATTTTAGAGATGCACGTGTGACAACGCTATATGAAGGGACGAGCGAAATTCAGCGGATTGTAATCTCGCGTCAACTTTTGAATCTGGCAACGCAGACAGAAACTTTTTAATTCACATCGTGGGCTTTCATAGTCGCTGGCAACGATCGCTTAAATCATCAATTCGGAAATAAATTCACCATCAATGACAAAAGCGAATTGGATTATCTTAGAAAATGAAGTCATTTGATTACCTGTCCTAAATCTCTATGAGTGTTAGCTCAAGATATTTCAGGACAGACATAAAGGCCTTCTTCATCATAGCCAATTTGTGAAACGGGGATGATTGTATCGCTTTCTAAGAAAAAGACGCCTTCTTCTTTTAGAATAATCTCTGAGGGAGAGACGTAAATTTTTTCAAGCGATCCAGCTGTCAAAAAACTGGAAGTCAAAAATCCGGTCATAAAAATAAATAGTAAGATAAGTACTTTCTTCATCATGTGTTCCTTGTTTATCTCATTTTTTTTGTTGAAAACCATATAAACTAATGAGAAAAATTTTATTTGTCAAAAAAAATCATGGGTTATTCTTTAAAGAATGTTGATAAATTTTATGCCATGTCCAGCGAATAGGGCCGAATAGTGAGTGGTAAGGTTTGGAAGTGTAGTTGCCGATCAGAAATTTACTTAAAGTTAACCCGACCAATCCTCCTACAAAGGGAATGGTAAATAAGGGGATATAAGCCCATACAGGTAGCATAGAAGGTGCTGTTTTATGTAAAAGCGTGCCTGGTTTATCGAGCAGGGAAATGCGGTGGCTCAAACTCTTTTGGCGCCATTTAATTTTTTCTTGGGCAGGGGCGCAGGCATCAAGATCGCAACTGACTTGAATATCAGTGCCTATGCGGTGATGACCCCACTTAGTCAAAGGGTCTTTTTCATGAAAAAAGTTTAAGATTTTGGGAGCCGCATCTTGCATTTTTTTTACTTTTTTCTTAGCTAAACAACTCAGGCCTACAGTGGCGTGGGTGTACGTAAAGGGTTGCACTGAAGCTGAATATTCTATGGCTGTGTAGGCTGCAAATGCGCCGCCTAGGCTATGTCCAGTGACATAAGGTTTGGCGGAGTAGCTTGTATTAACTTCTGCAAGCCAGTGCTTAATTTTTTTTGAAAAACATTTATAAACTAAAGCTCCGGGACTGAAAGGATCGATATCAGCGATCATAGTCGCAAAGGACCCTCGACCAGAGGGATAAAAAGAAGACCCTCGAAAAAGTAGAATAGGAGGATCTTCCTTGTTTAATGGTTTTAATCCATAGGCCACAATGCCTTTCCATAAGGGGATTTCTTCAACTGCATAGGTAATCATTTTGCCATTGACATGTAAGGAAATTTGACTGCCATGCACTGCATGATAGGCATATCCTCGAGCCAGTTGCTCTAGCGACCTAATGGTTTGCAAATCGACTTCTTCCTCTATACCTGCGAGAGATTTGAGGGAGATGATTTCCTCTCCCTGCTTAGCAATTTCTATGAGGTTTTGCTGCACATGTTGACATTCGAGGGGATCCTGGCGAAGTTCTTTGATTGTAGTAGAAAAAATGGCTAAATTGCACAGAGAGCGAGTTTGCGGTAAAGAAGTCACATTCTG
Organism: Parachlamydia sp.; assembly: GCA_002786175.1. GTDB lineage: Bacteria > Chlamydiota > Chlamydiia > Chlamydiales > Parachlamydiaceae > Parachlamydia. Next base: position 41,945 of record PEQL01000007.1, on the reverse strand, counting down.
AGGCAGTACAAATTGCGGCGTTATTTGCATAAAAAATCCTTATTAATACATCTATTATAATGTTTTTCCAATTTAAATTATATTATTTTTGTGGTTGTTAATTAAGAGCTGTAAAAGAGTTTCTCTCTTTTTTTTAGAGATTTGAGCTCTGTTTGCATTTTAACTCGATTTCCTAGTATACTCCGGCTTTATTTAAAAAGGATGGTCTCTGTATGCTTGATATTAAACTTATCCGCCAAAACGCTGAGGCGATTAAAAAAAAGATTAAAACTAAAGAAGCTTCTGCTGAAGCGGCGATCGACACTGTATTGTCTTTGGATTCCCAAATTCGTGAAATGAAGACAAAAGTGGAACATTTGAAGTCAGCGCGTAACGAAATGTCGGATCAAATTGGTCTGTTAAAAAGAAAAGGGGAAGATACAACCGCCCTTTTAAGTCAGGTTTCAGGATTTGGCGAGGAGATTCATCGCTTAGATCATGCTCTAGCCCCTCTGGAAGAAGAATTCACACACATTTTAGCGAGTATCCCGAATCTTCCGATGGATGATATCAAAATTTCTGATACCCCTAAAGACAATGTCTTTATTAAAGAATATAAGCAAAAGCCAGTCTTTTCCTTCCCGACCAAAAATCATGTGGAATTGAATGAAAAATTGCATCTCTTTGATTTCAAGCGGGGAGCTAAAATTTCTGGGACAGGATGGCCTGTCTATCGGGGTATGGGAGCGCGTCTTGAATGGGCTTTAATCAATTATATGATTGAAACACACATTAAGAATGGTTTTGAACAGTGGATTCCACCTATATTAGTGCGCAAAGAGACTGTCTTTGGTTCGGGACAACTGCCAAAGTTTGAAAACCAGCAATTTAAAATTAACGATGCAGATTATCATCTCTATCTAATTCCGACTGCAGAAGTTCCCTTGAATGGATTGCACGCTGATGAAATTCTTGATGAAGATGAGCTCCCTCTAAAATATATTGCCTACACGCCTTGTTTTCGCCGTGAGGCAGGGGCTGCTGGATCCAATGAGAGAGGCTTGATTCGCATGCATCAATTCAATAAAGTTGAAATGTTTTGTTTCAGCAAACCCGAAGAAAGCATGCAGCTGTTTGATCAAATGATGGCAAGTGCCGAAGAGATTTTAGAAGGACTTGAGTTACACTATCGCAATATGTTGTTAGTCACGGGTGATATGTCCTTTGCTTCTGCGCGGACAGTCGATATTGAAGTCTGGCTGCCTGGTCAAGACCGCTATTATGAAGTTTCTTCAGTTTCAAACTGCACTGACTATCAAGCTCGCCGTTCCTCGACCCGATTTAAGAAGAAAGGGGGGAAACCTGAACTGGTGCATACGTTAAATGGTTCCGGTCTAGCCACCTCGCGCTTAATGGTCGCCTTATTAGAAAATAACCAACAACCCGATGGGTCTGTTAAAATTCCTTCAGTTTTACAAAAATACTTGGGTGGTGTGACGCACCTGACTCCTAAAGAATAGGATGAACTGCCATGGCTGTTGAACAAATCGAAGATTTAATGACTTTTCTGGATGCTTCACCGACGGCTTGGCATGCTGTAGATATTTTGAAAACGCAATTGATTGCTAGAGGTTTTAGCTTTCTTGCTGAAGGTGAACCCTGGAAGATTTTGCCGGGGAAAGGCTATTTTACTATCAAAAATGGTTCTTCACTTTGCGCCTTTGTGGCCCCGCATAAAGCCCCAAGCAAAGTCCATTTAGCGGCTTCGCATACAGATAGTCCTTCTTTGAAATTAAAGCCTGCGGCGGAATTTTATCGAGATTCGATGGTGCTCTGGGGGCTGGAAATTTATGGAGGACCTTTACTCACATCCTGGTTAAATCGAGATCTGGGAATTGCGGGAAGAGTCGTCATCCAAAATCAAAAGGGTGACCTTGAAGAAAAATTGATTCGCTTGGATCTGCATCCCTGTGTGATTCCACAGCTTGCGATCCACTTAGACCCGCAAGTCAATGATACCGGGGTGCTGTTGCATAAGCAGAATCATTTAGTGGCTTTAGCGTCTTTAAAGCTGCCCGATGAAAATATCAGCTATTTAGAGTGGCTGCTTCATCAGGCTGTTGGAAAACACGCTGTATTGGCGAGCGATCTTTTTCTCTTTCCACTCGAATCTGCGTCCTTTGTCGGTCATGGACGAGAAATGCTGGCTTCTTATCGCATTGATAGCTTAGCCAGTGTGCATGCCATTTGGAAAGGTTTAGAACTTTCGGCTCAGGCTGCAGATGACTGCCTTAAAATGGCGGTGTTTTGGGATAATGAAGAAGTTGGCTCTAGCACTGCTCAGGGAGCTGCTTCTCCCTTTTTAATGCATACATTGGAACGCATACTGCTTTCCTATGGAAAATCGCGGGAAGACTATTTTCAGCTTCTTGAAAACTCTCTCTGCCTCTCAGTTGACTTAGCTCATGCAGTGCATCCTAATTATCCTGAAAGGCACGATCCTCTACACCAACCTGTATTAGGCAAAGGTGTCGTGTTGAAATCGAATGCAAAGCAACGCTATGCGTCTAACGCCCGCACAGCCGCTGTGATCAGCCGACTGTGCCAAAAAGCGCACATTCCATTGCAACATTTTGTTTCCAGGGGAGATATGCCTTGCGGCTCAACGATTGGTCCTATTCATGCGACACTGACTGGCATGCCGACCGTAGATATTGGATCGCCTCAATTATCCATGCACGCAGCTCGTGAGCTCATGGCTTGTGAGGATCACTTAAGCATGATTCGTTTAATTTCGGCTTTTTTTAATAGACTTCTTGCATAACTCGCTTTGCTCGGAAAAATTGAATATTTTTTAGCAGATTTTTCGACAAATTTTGAGGGTATATGTGTAAGCATATGGCCGAAAAATTCGGCGAAATAGACGCAAAAAAAGAACAATTTTAACGATCAAATGGAGTTATGCAAGAAGTCTAATAGTCAACGGTCAGAAAGGATCTAGTCGATTCTGACCGCTGACTTACACGTGTTCTTTTGTGATGCGTTCTCCATAAGGAGTCGTATCGAGTAAGCCTTCAAAAACAGACTGAGGATCCGTTAAAGAATCAACTTTGGGGTCTTTCCCCATATACTCACCAATGGCTTCGAGAATGCGAGTGCGTTCTACAGGATCTGATAAGTTGTTCAATTCTTTGCGGATGGCCTCGACTAATTTGGCCCGCACATCTCCTGCGGGAAAAACAATATCGCCAAGGCTGGGATCCCCGCGTATCATTGAGAGAAATTCTTGTTCAGTATTCTTTCCAGCTTCAATTTTGTAGTAAGCTCCCAGGGCAGATGTCAGCATCACGATTTTGACAAGGCTGGCTAGTTCTGCTTTTCTGGCATCCGTTAAAGCTTCGGAACCATTCATTTTATTGACCAGAGCTCCCTGAACAAAAAGGTTGAATTGAGGACTACCCGTCAAAGTGAGCATTTTTTCCGCAAATGCCTGCGCAAAATCTAATTTATGGGGTTTACTGCCTGTGCCTGCTTTTTCGGCAATATTCGCTGCCGTGGCCTGGTAAATAACTCCGACTGTAAAGAGGGAGCCGATTAAGCCTAATTCGGCGGCCATGTTCGACGGAACCATAGGTGAAACAGCAGCCCATTGGTCTTTGAGAGGATCTACCGAAATATTGCTTTGGGTCGGATCCACCACGGGATTTCCTACGGCACCAACGGCTAAAATCGCGCTGGCTACAACAAATCCTGCTGAAATCGCATTGGTTGAGTCCGCCGGATTAGTGTTCTTGACATAGTTGTCTAAGCTGTTGATGACACCTACGTTCAAGGCTTCTTGAGGGCTGAAAGCTGGTTGTAAGACTTGTGCGGGGTTAGGCGTAATTTGGCTGAGAGCCCAGGCTTGATATTCGGAGGTGGAGGTCACCGCATTTGTAAGGTTAAGATTAGCTGTATAGTCAGGAGATTGTGTTTTAATCCATTGCTGATACTGAGGAGAATTGATCTTGTCCTCATATTCTTTTTTCAGTTTTTGAATATTATCGAGCCAACCATCCAAGATTTTCATGATGATGTCGTGATTCTTTTGTTCAGCTGCCATGGCAAATTGAATTCCTGCATCTTTGGCAGATCCTGAAATGGCTAGAGCTTTCGAACTATCTGATCCATAAAGTTCGCTGAAATTCCCTAAATCTACGGTAGGGGGAATTAATGCAGGGGTGGCCGAATTGTATACAAGTGCTTGAGCTTCTTGCTCGCTTTTGCTAATTGTGGAGATCGTTTGGGAATCGACTTTTTCAGCTGCAGGTGCTGTAGATTCAACACCGACGGGAGGCGTAACCGGGGCTATCCCTGGATAAACGTTATTTGGATTTTGGTCATTAACATTAAGCATAATATTACACCGCATTTCATTTGTTAATGATATCGTTAAAAAAGGAAGAATTCGTTCATTAATATGAGAAGGTCCGATCTTCCTAATTACATTTTATCAAATATTCCTTTTATTTTCATTACAAATGCTAAGTCTTCACAATAGATTTTGATTGAGTTTGTTGCTCAATCAAAATATACTCATTTTTCGACGCCGCTTTCTCATTGCGCTTGTGTTTCTTTGCTTTAAAAATTTGTAGTTATTTTTAATCGCAATCCTCAAGATTTCTTTTTACAAAGTAGAAGGGGAATTTGAAGGCAAAGTAGCAAGGGTGCAGAGGGGCGGAATTGTTCAACCTCTTAACATTTAGGATTTTAGAAATGCAGTATTGCGAAGCAATTTTTCAAACAATTAGGCGAAAAACCCGAGAAGTCATGATCGGGAGTGTCGGGGTTGGGGGAAATCATCCTGTGCGCATTCAATCAATGACTACTTCAAGCACGCGGAATGTGGAAGCCACCATTGAACAAATTATGCGTCTGGCAGATGTGGGCTGCGAAATTGCGCGTGTGACGGTTCAGGGAATGAAAGAAGCCGAAGCCTGCGAACATATCAAAAATGGCTTAGTCAAAAAAGGTTACAACATTCCGTTGGTTGCCGATATTCATTTCTATCCGCCTGCTGCAATGGGCGTTGCGGATTTTGTCGATAAAATTCGGATCAATCCTGGCAATTTCATCGATAAACGGGCGAGTTTTAAAGTTATTGAGTACGACGATGCAAGTTATGCCGCTGAAATTGCAAAAATTGAAGAAAAGTTTACTCCTCTTGTCGAAAAATGTAAGCGCTTGAAAAAAGTCCTGCGTATTGGCACAAATCATGGGTCTTTGTCCGATCGCATTATGAATCGCTATGGGGATACGCCCCAAGGCATGGTGGAATCAGCTTTAGAGTTTACCCGTGTCTGCCGGCAGAATGACTTTCATGATCTTGTCTTTTCCATGAAATCTTCCAATCCACAAGTGATGATCCAAGCCTATCGTTTATTAGTGGCTGAAATGATTAAGCTGGGCTGGGATTATCCTCTGCATTTGGGTGTGACTGAAGCAGGAGAAGGTGAAGACGGCAGAATAAAGTCTGCCATGGGAATCGGCGCTCTTCTTTTGGATGGCATTGGCGACACGATCCGCGTCTCTTTGACTGAGGATCCCTGGCAGGAAATCGATCCCTGCAAACGTCTCGTGCAATTTGCTAAAAGCTATGAAAATCAAGGGGTTGCTCCTTTTACAGAATCCCATCGACACATTCAAGAGATCAAACGCCGCACAGTGACTTTCCCGACAAATGTTTCCATGCATCGCAGCGGCACCGTGATGCTGACCGCCAGTTCTCAAGATATGCAGGATAAAGATATTTACAAAAAACTGGGATGTACCAGCGAATTGGGGGCTGTTAAACTGAAATCGACAAGCGTCGATACAGTGGTGCTGCGTCAGGTAGAGAGAGATGACAAAACGCGATTGATCTTAAATAGATTGCAAACAAGCGGCATGGGTGTAGCCTCTTTCTCTTCTCAGGATCAAGGTTTAGAAATTCAAACGCTTACACAAGCGCTTGAAACGTTCCATCGCGACAAGCAGCTTGCAAAATTTGTTGTCCCCCTTTCATCCACCAGGAAGCCTCTGGCCTTAGTCATTCAGGATGGAGATGAGGCAGCTTGGCCATCGATTAAGGAATTAAAGCCGGAGATACTGATTTTAGCTCCTCAAAAAAATCGCTTACACTACTCTCGAAAGTTCTTTGAATGGCTTCAAAATGCCCAAATTACCTTACCGGTGCTTCTCAATTTTACCTACGACCTTGAGAAGGAGGATTTGATCATCCATGCAGCTAGCGAATGCGGTGCTTTATTATGCGATGGGTATGGGGAAGGGGTCTGGCTTGAAGGCCCTTATGACATGGATTTTCTACGTCAGCTTAGCTTTAATATTCTACAGGCTGCACGGATGCGCACGACCAAGACCGATTTTATTTCATGTCCAAGTTGTGGGAGAACATTATTTGATTTGCAGGAAGTTTCCCGCCAAATAAGAGAGCGTACGGTTCACTTGGCCGGAGTCAAAATTGCCATTATGGGGTGCATTGTGAATGGCCCGGGTGAAATGGCTGATGCGGATTTTGGGTATGTCGGTTCCAAGCCAGGAATGATCGATCTCTACCTAGGAAAACAGTGCGTAGAAAAGGACATTCCTTTTTCGGATGCTGTGGATAGACTTGTCGATCTTATCAAAAAGCATGGTCGTTGGATCGAACCCGAACTGGCTGAATCTATCTGCCAATCAGAATAAAAATACCCGCTGCGAGGGCTAGAATTCCCATAATAATCCCTGGGATGGCGAGTCCGAGTAGCGAACTTAAGCCGACTAAAATTAAATAAATGGCTAATAACAGCATTCCAATATTTGAAGTGACGTGCATAAAACCCCCTATGCGTTTAAACTAACGCTTATAATTTTCAGCTTATGTTGTCAATTTTTTTTTAATTCTGCGAGAATAGATAAGCTATTAGAGGTGCCTAATCGTTCAGCGCCGGCGTCTAACATGGCGAGGGCGCTGGAAAGATTTCGAATCCCGCCAGATGCTTTGACACCAGCATGAGGGGAAACGATACTTGAGATGAGTTGAACATCAGCAGGATTGGCCCCCATTTGGCTATAGCCTGTCGATGTTTTTACAAAAGCAATGCCAGCTTCGACTGCCATGAGACTGGCTTGTTTGATCTCCGCCTGGGTCAATAAAGAGGTTTCCAGAATGACTTTTAATGGGGAGAGGGAGGCTACTTTTACTAGCTGCCGAAACTCATGCATAACTTTTTGCGGCTGACCGCTTTTGAGCCATCCGATATTCATCACGAAATCTACCTCTTGAGCCCCATCTGTAAAAGCTTGCTCAGTCTCAGAGCATTTGCTCCTTGTGGAAGCTGCTCCTAACGGAAAACCAGCGGTAGAGATAACTTTTACAGTAGATTGCTTGACCAAGTAAGCGGCAAAACTCACCCAGCAACTGTTGACACAAACTCCAAAAAAATCATTAGCGATTGCTTCTTCACAAATTTTTTCAATCGCACTTTCATCTGCCTCTTGTTTTAGAAGAGTATGCTCGATACATGCAGTCAAATCTTGAATTAAAACCATTAGATTACTCCTTAACCTCTGGCTGCTGAGCCAAAAGAGCAAATTCGTTTAAATAAAATTCTCTCTCCGTTGAAGCAGTTATCCAAACAAGATCCAAGATTTTTGTAAATGTTTCTTTTGCAGGTGCCTGCAATTTAGCAGGGTTAAGCTTATGTTCGGCTGAAAGTAGAAATTTTTCAATGGTGGCAATGGCTTCGCTGCGGAAGGCTTGCTGATAGGCAATCAGTTTTTGGGGAAAAGGGAATTTTTCTAGCGAAAGTTGTGGGGCCATTTCATTGATATGTTGGTAAAGTTCTGTGAAATTAGTGGAGTGTTTAATCTTCTCAAGAAAAGTCGTAAAAAGTTCTTCCGTTAAATGGGTTTCAGTTGTCATTACTTTTAAAATTTCATCTAAAAGGGGTTCTAATCCAGCTTTTTGTACGTATGTCATCAGCTCTTTTAAAGGAATTGCCTGGTACTGATGGTAGAGGTTAAAAAATTCTTCGGCTAATGTCGTCTGATGTTCTTGCGAAATGGTTTGATATTCGTTTAAAACAGTCTGTAAGTGCATGGGAAAGTCGGGGACAAATTCCGCATGTTCTCTTTTTAAAAGTTCCATCATCTTGTCTTGCACAGGTTTCAGTACATTCTTTCTGGCATTGCCTAGCTGTACAAGCTGCAGGTAGAGGGGGTGTGACTGCAAATCCTGTGTGATTTCACTTTTCTCCGCCGGAGCTGGGGTATCGAGAGGTTGAGAAGGTTGGGGCTCCTGTGACGGGACTGCGGGGCTCTCTATTTCTTCTGAAGACTTAGGACTGATTTCTTCATTGAGGAGAAGATTGTTGGCGATCACATTTCCTTGCGCATTAATTTTTAAGTAGCCAATGAGGAAGCGCGATTTTGGCGCAAATGTGGTTAGAGCTTTCTCAGCGGCTAAGGCACCTTCGATCCCCTTTGTCGAATATAAAATCAGATCTGGGAGTTTTTTGATGTTCTCAACTTCCTGTTGAAATTGACTGACTTCTTCTGTTGTGGCTGTATGCTCCATTAAATGCACGGCTTTCTCTAGCAAGCTTTCTCCTAATAGATGATAGCGGGGAGCGTTGTAGATGAAATTTTCAGCACCGGCATGTGAAAGCGATAAAGCTTTGGGAGGGGCGAATTCGCGTGCTCTTTTGCTCATCTTAAGAGAGGCGAGTGGGATGAGTTTTCCTTCCTTAACGGCTTGTGAGATCTCAGCGGGATTAAGTTCATCGAGTGTATTAATATTCACCAACAGACGGTTAAGATTTTTTAAATCCGTAGTTTTGCGAATTTCCATGGCCGTTGAATCGATCACAATAGCGGCCCTGGGCAAAAGCCATTGCCAAGTACTTGGAGCTGGTTGTGCAATCACCAAAAAGTTTTTTAAATCACTGCTCGTATAAATACGCAGTAAGTAAGGGCAGTTGTGAAATTTGCCCTGAGCATCCACATCAATTAAGGGGCGGGCTTGAGGGGGTAATATCGAAGTTAAACTGGCTTTGAGAAAATCAGGATGAGACCAGTTGCTTTTTTGAGGTTTTAAATGCGTAATTTGCGCATGTGCTAATGCCATGGCAGCATCAGCCACGGTTTCGATAGCTTTAATTTCATCTTTATCGCTTTCACTGCTGATTTTTAGATACACCGTGCCAATGAGTAAAGTAATAAAAGCTAAAATGATTGCCCCCAAGCTTAGCATGAATCCCCAGCTAGGTTGGGAATAAGTTAAAGGCTTTTCATTCTTATTGACGCGTTTACGTTGATAGGTTTGTTTAAGAGGTGTAGCCTCTGCCTCATCTTTAGGTGAAGGAGAAGTCATCAGCTCTGGTGAAGGATCTTCCTCTAAGGCAAGGGTTTTTTCAAAGTTTTGAGCACCTGAAAAATCTTCTATATGCATTTGTGAGGGGTGTAGTGCTTCTACCTCTTGTACTAGCGCTGCAACATCGATTTTTTCGGGGGGAAGGGTTTCGGGTTTTGGCTCAGGGGGCTCTACGGGTGCTTTTGCAAGAGGCAGGGAAATAGCTTCTTGCACAGAGATTTTGGAGAGTGGAGGGGTAGAGGGAGTTTCTTGAGGGGCAGGGACTTCTACTTCTATATCGATGCGAATTTTTTCAAGATTAAGCTGGGCTTTGCTTTCAATACTTTTTTTGTGAAACGGAAGATTGTTTAGGGAGATGTAGGGATTGTTTGATTGATTATAAACGTAAAAGCGCCCCTTTTGTTCAAAAATTTCAATCTCAAGCTCTGCATGTGCTGAAATGTCTAATTCAAGATCTGCTTGATTATCCGTGCCTATTTTAACGGAAGACTTATCAAAAGTTAGTTCTTCCGGATCGCGGTCGTTTTGGTAAATTGTCAGTTTTATCATCTTGAATCCTTATCAATCTTGGAATCAAGACACTTAATGCCCGAGTCTTTTTTCCTACGCTGACTTTCTAGCATATCTTTGAAGCATCAGTCAATAGAAGAGTCGAAGACTTTTTACTTTTTAGATAAAAAGTTTCAGAAAAGGACTTGAATAAAAATTGGCACCAGGATTAAAACGGTGTTTTTGTTGATTTTTTTGCTTATATTTCTTCAAATAAATACATTGACAAATTTCTAATCCCCAAAAAGCTTTGATTTTAAAGGTGTTGAGTGTTTTATGCTTTAAAAATTAAAAGTATTAGATTATTATGGAGTTTTTTCTTTTTCCTTAGGAAAAATTTGGATGTTCTTGCTTAGCTCTTGCTCAAAGTTTGCAAACTATAAAAGGAGATGTGCGTGGCCTCGTTATTAGAATTATTAAAACCAGCACCCCATATTGCACCCATTGAAGACCCTGAAGTCGTAAAGAAAACGTACTCCTACTGGAGAATCCGTATCTTATATTCAATGTTTATTGGGTATGCACTATACTATTTCACGAGAAAAAGTTTTACTTTCGCAATGCCTGGCTTAATTCAAGAGTTGCATTTTGATAAAACTCAAATCGGCCTGCTGGGCAGTATTTTTTCGATTACTTATGGAATCAGTAAATTTGCCAGCGGGATTGTCTCAGATCGATCAAATCCACGCTATTTTATGGCTATTGGATTAATGGTTACAGGTATTGTAAATATTTTATTCGGTTTTTCCTCCTCTATTTTGCTTTTTTGCTTTTTTTGGGGACTTAATGGATGGTTTCAAGGATTTGGTTGGCCGCCCTGTGCGCGTTTCTTAACTCACTGGTACTCTCATTCTGAGCGAGGGTCATGGTGGTCAACATGGAATGTTTCGCATAATGTGGGAGCCTTTCTTATCCCTTGGATTACAGGGGCTTGCTTACAGTTTTTTGGATGGCGGTACGCCATGTATTTGCCCGGTTTAATCTGCATCATGGGCGGCTTTTTTCTGATTAATCGCCTGCGCGATACGCCGCAATCTTTAGGTTTGCCTGCTATTGAAGATTTTAGACAAGATTACTCTGGGTACACCAGTCAGGAAAACCAAGAGAAAATTTCAACCAAAGAAATTTTGGTCGAATATGTCTTGAAAAATTGGTACATGTGGATGCTCGGGCTAGCTTACTTTTTTGTCTATGTGGCAAGGACCGGGGTCAATGAGTGGACGGTGTTATTTCTCCTGGAAGAAAAAGAATATAGTGTTATGGGAGCTAATGGGTGCGTCTCTCTTTTTGAAGTGGGAGGCTTCTGTGGCAGTTTATTCGCAGGTTGGAGTTCTGATCGTTTATTTGGGGCTAGAAGAGGGCCTGTGAACGTGATTTTTGCAGTGGGAATGCTTATCTCCATCCTCATGTTTTGGATTGTTCCTAGAGGATTTGTGATCCTGGATTCGCTCGCTATTTTTATGCTTGGCTTCACCATTTTTGGACCACAGATGCTCATCGGTGTGGCTGCCGCTGAATTATCGCATAAGGAAGCAGCAGCGACCTCAACCGGATTTGTCGGCTTTTGCGCTTATATGGGAGCTGCTTGCGCCGGTTATCCTCTTGGGAAGATTACCGATGATTTTGGATGGGAAGGTTTCTTCTTTTCGATGATTGCCTGTTGCGCTATCTCCATTTTGGCACTTTTGCCTTTGTGGAATGCTTCGCGAAATCCAAGATTTTTGCAAGAGAGGGAAGTTAAGACTGCTTGAATTGCCCCGGGAGGGGTTGCTTTATCGATGGATAAAAAACCCTCCCCGAAATCAATTGAGCGGCTTTAACTGCGTTCTTTGATCAATTTCTTAAGTTCTTTTTGAGACAGCATTTGAAGCTGCCCCAGATCGTTAAAGATAAAGTTGTTTTTATCTGGGTCTTGAAAAACCTGCACGCCCAAGTCTGCTAGTTTAGCATTGTTGGAAGCTTCCTTCCAACCAGGAGGCAATTGTGTGCGGAATTCTTCCGTTGCTTTAATTTGAGCCAAGCTAATCGCTATCTTTGAAAAAGTTTCTTTCCCTTCTTTCTCATCAATGAGAGTATGGAATTTTCCTCCGCGAAAACTGGGCTGGAGGGAAAAGTTTGTGCCGACTTCCAGATTTTTAGGATCCAGAAAAAGTGTAAGTTCAGCACTGCGACCGTAAATCTGAACTTGATTATTATCATAAATGGCTCTTTCGACATCTAGAGCTGCATGCTCCGCCTCTGTTAAGAAGAGCTCGCCCTTAAGTTTTCTTGCCTCCAATAGGGCGGCAACTCTTTCTTTTCTTGGTTTTTGAAATACCCTGGATTCTTCCCTCTCCTCATTTGCCATACTAATTTCCGCTTCTAAATTGGCTGCATTTCGATTGAAGGTGTCGATAGCTTCTTGGACTTGCGGTTCAATTTCCTTTGCCGAAAATTTTAAATTGGGAAAATCAATAGCTAAAGCTGGCACCAAAGCTTGCGCCATGATTCGCACAGGCTCTTGCATTTCTTCTTTTGAAGGCTTTCGGTTTCCTAATTGACGTCCGATTCCTCTGGCCGCTTCATTAAAGTAGGCTTTTAAGGCAATCGCTTCAATTTCACTGCGCTTAGCATCCAGATCGGGAAAGCCTTTTTCAGCCAACTTAACGACAATTGCATCCACAAGGGGGCCTCGATTTGGATTATCAGTTTCAGCTGTAATTTGACCTGTTAAGTAGGGGAATAAGAACCTCTCCACCTCATCCTGCACTTCTTCCTCTAAAGGAAGTTTGCTGCGAGAAGCTGTGACTCCGCTTGTACTGCCGGAAGTTTGAACTTTTGCAGAACCTGAAATAGGAGTTTTAGGGGCGGCCGTGGTTGGAGTGGCTGAAGTCCAGGATGTGGTGGTTGAGGTGGCTGGTTCCTTGACCTCAAAACCGCTGGCATTGCGGATGGCTGCTTTTAAATGATCTGAATAAACAGCAGTCGAATATTTTCCAATAGTAGTATGCTGAATGCATGCGAGTCCTGCCTCAAGTTTAGCAATTGTTCCTGCTAATTTTGCAAGATTGTTTGCCTCTTCCGGTGATAAATCACTCGGTTTTTTTTGACTTAACAGCTCTAGTTTTTGTTCTAACTCTTTTTTTTCTGCACTTAGTTGTTTTCCAAATTCAGTTGAGAGAGTTAGTTGGTCGTTTGCACGATTGTCTTTACGCTGTAATGTTTCAGGTTGTGGTGTTTCACTGGTTTTAGCTGTCTCATGCGGCTCTTTGGCTACGCTTGATTTATTCCGCATTTTTGAAGAACCGAGAGACCTGATTCTTTTCATTATCGAACTAAATACCTTACCAATGGAAGTCTTGCTGAACTTGAATTTTTTGTATTCTTTAGCTGGCAAAGTGTTTTTTTGAGGAGGGTGAATCTTTTCGTTGACGTAGCTTTGGACGCTTTTAATGAGATTCGAATCTTGCTTGCTTAACGTTTTTACCACCCGCCCTTGCTCTTTGCCGCTAGGTTCATGAACCTGGCTTTGCTCGGAAGGTTTTGAGGGAAGAAATTCCTGGCCAACGGGAGGGGGTGTAAAATCTCCTGATTGATGAACCATAGATAACCTCCGGAAATGAGAAAATGATGATTCTTAATCTAATTATACTAAAAAAATATTTATTGTTGTCTGTCTTTTTAATTGCAAAAGATTGAAATTGTCAAAAATTGACATTTAATTCTTAAATTCTAACAGGCAAAATATGCAGTTTGATATTCTTTCGATGATATTAATCTGCCCGATTTAGGTTTTATATGTGGATTCCCTTACACGTTCATTCTCAATATTCTATTTTAGATGCTTCTGCTTCCATCTCGTCGATTGCGGAAAAGTCTGCTGAATTCGGCTTATCGGCAGTTGCCTTAACTGATCACGGGAATATGCATGCAGCTGTGGAGTTTTACAAGGCTTGCCTGGATGCTAAGATCAAGCCTATCATCGGATGTGAAATTTACGTCGCTCCAGAGTCCCGTTTAGATCGTAAAAAAATAAGCAATCGAGCTGATTATCATTTGACTTTGCTAGCCAAAAATATCCAAGGATATCAAAATTTATGCAAACTTTCTTCAATAGGGTTTATTGAGGGGTTTTACTATCACCCGCGGATTGATTATGAAGTTTTAGAGAAATACAAAGAGGGACTTGTCTGTCTTTCTGGGTGCTTGAGCAGTCGTCTAGCATCCGAAATTTTATACGGATCGGCAGAAAGCGTCCGAACACATATTCAATGGTTTCAGCGCGTATTTGGCGAAGACTACTATTTAGAGATGCAAAGACATCAGATGAGCGAGGAAGATTTGCATCGGGATGGATTTTATCAAGAGACTTGGCTTTATCAAAATTATCAAGAGTATATCCAAAAGCAGCAGAAAGTCAATGAAGCCTTGATCCCTCTTTCTAAAGAATACAGCCTCCCACTGGTGGCTACGAACGACAGCCATTACATCCATCGCGAAGATTGGCGCGAGCATGAAATCCTTCTAAATGTGCAATCGGGGGAGCCTTGCGAAATCCTGGAAAAAGATGCCATGGGGAATCCCAAGTATCGCCAGCCTAATCCCAAAAGACGTGTCTTTGCTTCGCACGAGTATTATTTTAAATCTCCAGCGCAAATGCAGGCCTTGTTTGCAGATATTCCCGAAGCACTCTCCAATAGTTTGCGTATCGCTGAAAAATGTGACCTCAAACTAGACTTTAAAACTAAGCATTACCCAGTCTATGTGCCCCCTTTTCTAGAAAATACTGTCTATACGAATGAAGAGCGCTCTCAGGCTGTAGAAAAATTTTTGTGGCAGTTGTGCGAAGAGGGAATCCAAAAACGTTACGATGCGGAAAAACTAGCCAAAGTCAAAGAGATATTTCCAGATAAAGATCCGCTCACAACTGTAAGAGAGCGGTTAGAGTATGAGATGAGCGTGATCGTTCCCAAAGAAATGAGCGATTATTTGTTGATTGTGTGGGATTTCATTTTTTGGGCCAAAAAAAATCATATTCCCGTTGGACCTGGTAGGGGTTCTGGGGCAGGCTCAATTGTCCTCTACCTGATCGGTGTTACAGATATCGAACCCTTGCGCTTCCATCTCTTTTTCGAACGCTTCATCAATCCAGAGCGCATTTCCTACCCTGATATCGACGTCGATATTTGCATGGAGCGTCGAGGCGAAGTAATTCAATATACCCTTGAAAAGTATGGGAAAGACAATGTCGCGCAAATCGTGACATTTGGCACCATGAAAGCTCGGATGGCAATTAAAGATGTTGGACGGGTATTGAGCGTGCCGCTCTCGAAAGTGAATGAAATTGCCAAACTTGTTCCCGAAGATTTGAATATTACATTAGAAAAAGCGTTAGAAAAAGATCCTGATTTGCGCGCAATGTATGAAAGTGATGAGGATGCCAAGAGGATCATCGATATTGGGAAAAAGTTAGAAGGCTCGATTCGCAGCACTGGAATTCATGCTGCTGGGATTATTATCAGCGGAGCCCCGCTTTCCTCAATTATCCCGATTTGCAACGCCAAAGATTCTGAAATGCCAGCCACCCAGTATTCGATGAAACCTGTCGAAATGGTCGGCATGCTAAAAGTGGACTTTTTAGGATTAAAGACTTTAACTGCCATTCAAACCTGCGTGGCAGCTGTTAAAGCCGCAAAGGGAGAGCTCATCGACTGGGTCAATTTACCCTTAGACAATGCACGAACTTTTGATTTGCTCAATCAAGGTAAAACTCTCGGCATATTCCAATTAGAATCGGCCGGAATGCAAGATCTAGCCCGACAGCTGCACCTGGATAAATTTGAAGAAATCATTGCGGTTGGCGCTTTATATCGTCCAGGCCCTATGGATATGATCCCTTCCTTCATAAATCGAAAACATGGGCGGGAACCCATCGAAAATGACCACCCGTGGATGAAAGATATTCTGGCTGAGACCTATGGCATCATGGTCTACCAAGAACAAGTCATGCAAATTGCTAGCAAGCTGGCCCGCTATTCCCTGGGGGAAGGGGATGTGCTGCGCCGTGCTATGGGAAAAAAAGATATGGCTCAAATGGCTCAAGAGCGGGAAAAATTTCGCACAGGAGCCCTAGAAAATGGCATTCAGGAAGAAACCTCCATGCTGATATTTGATAAAATGGAAAAATTTGCTGCCTACGGATTTAATAAATCCCATGCCGCTGCTTATGGCTATCTTTCCTACGTTACGGCTTATCTTAAGGCTAACCACCCTAAAGAGTGGATGGCTGCTTTAATGACATGCGATCGAGATGATCTGAGTAAGGTAGCTAAATTTATTCGCGAAGCCCAAGCCATGGGGATTGCCATTCTTTCGCCGGACGTGAATGAGGCCGGCACCTCATTTATCGCCACCCCTCAAGGCATTCGTTTTGCCATGAATGGGATTAAAGGCATAGGCACCGGAGTGGTTGAGACAATTATTCAAGAACGCAATCGCGGAGGAGCCTTTACCAATTTTTATCAGTTTTTTAAAAGAATTGATTTGAAAAAAGTGGGTAAGAAGGGGATCGAGAATTTGGTTGATGCAGGTTGTTTTGATTTTACCAATTGGTCGCGGGATGCGCTGCGTCAAAGCATCGATCCTATGTACGAAACTGCTTTAAAAGAACAAAAAGAAGTGCAGTCTGGGGTTTTGACCTTTTTCGATTTAATGGGAGCAACTTCTGAAGCCAAGTTCAGCCTTTCGCCTCAGGTTGTCAATCCAACCTCTAAGCAAAATATCTTACTAAAAGAAAAAGAATTGCTCGGCTTTTTTCTGACGGGCCATCCACTAGATGATTATCAGGAACATATGCGGCGCTTATCCTGTGTGAGCTTTGAGGCTATTGATAATCTTGGGCAGGATGCCGTCTTTCGCGCAGCTGTAATTATCGAATCCCTGCAGCTGAGGCTATCAGCTAAAAGTCAAAAAAAATTCGCTATCTTACGCATTAGCGATGGCATTGAGAGTTATGAGCTGCCGATATGGCCAGATCTGTATGAACAAAAAAGCGAACTTTTGAAAGAAAATCAACCGCTTTATGTGGTTCTGCAAGTAGATAAGAAAGAAGAAAATATTCGTCTTTCATGCAAGTGGTTAAATGACCTGACGAAAGTCGATGACACGATGATTGAAGCATGTGATCAAGCCTATGACCGCGCCAAATATCAGGCAGGCAGAAGCTTTCCCTCAAAAAATGCCGCAGCTAAAGAAAATAGCCCAGGCGTAAGCAAAAATGGAACAGCCGTGAAAACACCAGTTAAAGAAAAAGAAGTGAAGCCCAAAAAATGCCAAATCAAACTCGATATGCAGCAGATCAGGCATAGCCACACACTTCTGTTAAAGAAAATTTTCAGAAATTATCCAGGCAATACTCCCGTGGAATTAAGCTACTGTGTGAAAGGACAGGAGCTGGCCACCCTCTCTCTAGATGCGGCTTCAGGGATTCTTTTCAATGCCAATTTTAAAGAAGAGATCCAACAGCTGACGGCAATTTTAGAAATTCAAGGCGATATTGAGAGTTGACAGGAACCCATTATCTTATTTACACTTTTATTATTTATTAAGTCTCTAAAGTTAGGAACTCATTATAATGAAAGCATTTAGATTTCTGCTCTGTGTATTGACCTGTCTAGTTGGCACGCCTTCCATTCATGCAACTTATGTCTATAAGGATGGCTGTTTGGTGAATGCCAATGAAGTTTCCTCTTATCCTTTGCACGTACACTATAATCTAGGTGTAGCGGCATACCAGAAGCAAAATTGGGGAGAGGCTGTGAAGCAATTTAATCTGGTAACAGTCAATTATCCCACTTCAGAATGGGCTCAAGAGGCTTTCTTCTTTTTAGGCGTGGCTAACTATGAACTTGCCGAATACGATTTCGCCAATGAAGCTTTCACACAGTACCTCTCCGCTAAAAGCTGTCCTGAACACTTTGATGAAGCCATTGAATATAAGTTTGCAGTAGCCGAACAGTTCCGCGGCGGAGCTAAAAGGCATGTTTTTGGGACGAAGCAGTTACCTAAATGGGCCACAGGTCAAGCCATCGCTTTAGAAATTTACGATGAAGTGATCGCTGCTGCACCCGCGCAAGAAATTGCTGCCAGAGCTCTCTATTCGAAAGGATTGCTTCTTTGGGAGCAGAAAGATTATCGAGAAAGTGTAGATAGTTTTTATTTGCTTGTACGTCGTTTCCCTAAGCATGAGTTAGCTCCTGAGAGTTACTTGGTTATTTCTCAAGTTTATCTGGACCAAGCGCGATCTGAATTTCAAAACCCCGATCTGCTAGCCTTAGCTCAAGTTAATTTACAAAGATTTGAAAGAGATTTTCCTAACGAAGAAAGGCTTAAAGAATCCGCCGCAGATGTTTTAAAAATCAAAGAAGTCTATGCAAACGGCTTATTTCAAACGGCTTCTTTTTATGAAAGAACAGGTCGCCCTGAAGCAGCTTCCATCTATTATAAAAATGCTATGGCCCAATTTCCAGGCACGACTATTGCAGAGTATTGTCAACGCCGGCTCCATTCACTTGCAAAAGACAAGTCCTAAATGTTTGCTTGCCGATGGGGTCTTTGGGTGCTTTTAGCCGTTTTAAGCGGGTGTGGTTATCGATTTGTTAATAATGATCCCCATTGTGCGAGAACAATCTCGGTTCCTTATGTAGAAGGGGATCGAGATGGAGCGATCACTGCCGCCATCATTCGCGAATTGTGCAACAGTAATGCCTACCAATATGTTCAGCACGGGGGTGGATTTACCCTTCAAGTAAAGATAATAGATTTACGTGATGAAAATATTGGATTTCGTTATTATCGCAAACAAAGTGGAAAATTAACTAATTCGGTTATTCCAACTGAAACGCGTTTGTGGGCTAAGACCGAAGTATCTGTCATAGATAATAGTACTGGTGAATATGCTTTAGGGCCTGCCCTTATTGAAACAAATGCAGACTTTGATCACGATTATTATTTAAATCTTCATGGAATTAATATTTTTTCGCTTGGCCAATTAAGTGATGTAGATTCAGCCCGAGAAGCAGTTTGGGAGCCTTTAAATAAATTACTTAGTCAAAAGATTGTAGATTATGTCAGCAATAGCTGGTAAGACAGTGATGAAAACTTTTCCGGCAGAACTGGAAGAGCTTTATGCAATGCTGGGGTTTGTGAAAGAGCAAGCTCGGGCGTTAAGTATGCACCCTTCACATATCATCAAAATCGAACTTGCGCTCGAGGAAGCCCTCGTCAATGTCATGACATATGGCTACCCCCATCAAAAAGGAACCCTGGAAATTTCATGCTCGCCTGCCCAAAAACTTGGGATTAAGATTGTAGTAAAAGATCATGGCATTCCTTACAACCCCTTAGCGCAGGCTAACAAAATCATGGCTGCTTTACCTCAGGAAGGGCAAATTTTAGGAGGATATGGAATCTACTTTATCTTAAAGATTATGGATGAAACCGAGTATCATCGTGAAGATGAATGTAATTTTCTGACTCTCATCAAATACAATTCTTAAAACCCAATTGACCATCGATTTTCGCCAACCGCTCAAAAAAAGCCGTTGTCGAAAATTGGTGGCCACTTGGGTTTAAACGATTGGCTCTTCTGGGGGTTTTTCGGAGCCCATGCGTTTAAGCAATTCTTCGTTTTCTTGAATTTCAAATAAAAATTTTTCTAAGATCCGCAAAACTAGTCTGGACGTATTGTAAACCCCTTTGGTCATAAAAGCGATTTCCAAATCCAGATGATCGGGATAATTAAGAGCAATGAGTATTAAAGTCCGTGGGATTTCAGCTTTTTCAGGTACGATCCATATGACAAACTGATCATTGATCAAGGTGATTTTCTCAAAGGATTCCACCACATGGAAATAACGAGTCAAAGCAGGAGTGCTTTTCTCATCAAAAAAAGAGTCTAGCAGTTCAAATTCTGCCAAAAGGGCTAGATCGACTTGAACGACGCCATCCGGCAGCCAATGATTAAGCTCTTTCATGTATTTTTTGAAGTATTGATCAAGCTTTGTCAGTTTGTTCATACGTCTCCTACATAGGTTCTTGTAAGAGACGATGCAACTCTTGTGCCAATATACACTTTGATATAGAAATTTAAGTCATCTTTTTAGATGATTAATCTATGATTATCTGGATGATTCTAACTACTTTATTCTCTCATGCATTCCTTCATGCCCAGCCGCTTGAACTATCGGTTGAAGCAGAGTCTGCTATCCTCATGAATGCCGAAACAGGCGCGATCCTCTATGAAAAAAATAAGCATCTCGCGTGCTTTCCGGCAAGCATTACAAAAATTGCCACCGCCGCGTACATTTTCAAAGAGCATGAAAATAAATTAGCCGAGATCGTGATTGCTTCGCAAGATGCCATTGGCTGGGTGACTGAAGAAGCTAAAAAAAAAGCTAACTACACCCTCCCTGCTCACTGGTTAGTTCCTGGGGGAACTCATATGAATATTCTGAAGGGAGAAGAGCTAACTCTGGAAGATCTTTTATATGGCCTTATGCTTGTTTCAGCCAATGATGCTGCAAATGTCCTTGCTGAGCATCTGGGAGGTACCGTGCCCGATTTTATGGAAAATCTGAACGCGTATACTAAACAAGTGGGGTGCCTGCATTCTGTTTTTTGCAATCCTCACGGACTCCATCATCCTGAGCATAAAACAACGGCCTACGATATGGCGATTTTGACAAGAGAAGCTCTAAAAAATCCGATCTTCCGTCAAATGCTTGGGACTGTGAAGCGTGTGCGCCCAAAAACAAATAAGCAAGCCGCTTCTTCATTGATTCAAAACCATCCTTTGTTAAAGCAAGGGAAGTATTACTATGCTAAAGCGATTGGGGCAAAAACAGGTTATACTTACCTGGCGCAAAATAATCTTGTCGTGGCTGCGACAGATCAGGAGAGGACTTTAATTGCCGTGCTCTTGAGGACAAAGGAAAGAGAGCAGCTTTTTAAAGATGCGATAAAACTCTTCGACACGGCTTTTCAACAACCTAAAGTAGAGCGGTTGCTTCTGCGGAAAGGACTGCAAAAATTTACGCTTGAGCTTCCCTGGGCGGCCTCTCCTCTGCAGGCTGACCTAGCAGAAGATCTTAAAGTGGAGTATTATCCTGCGGAAGAGCCAGATTTTAAATGTGTGGTAGAATGGCTGCACTTAACCCCTCCAGTGATGCAAGGACAAGTTATCGGACACATCTCTTTGAAAGATAGCCGCAATCTCATTGAAAAAAAGGTCCCCATCCATGCCTCTCAAGAGGTGACTTACTGCTGGTCTTATTGGCTTCGGCACTCATTAATGCAGCCGTTATTTTCAAAGAAAACAGCTAAAAAAGCAGGGTTTTTAATGGGCTTCATCTTGGTTGGGGGCTTAATCCTGCGATTGAGTAAACGACGTTAATTGATCTCTATGCACCACTGATATTTTTTTAGGAGTTCTCGCTTACTCTCAAGGAAGTGTTGAATTAATTCAGCGACATCGACTTCCACTTGAGAAGTGATAGGGATTTTTCCTTGAGAAAGCGCAATTAAGTAAGCAAAATTATGATTTTTTGCGGCCAGCTGAAGGTATTGTTCGAAGCTTTTCAGTAGATTTTTATGAAAGTTTGCATTCTCATGTGCGATCGCGAGCATTTGGGCGTATTCTTCAAGTCCTATTGCCAAGCCATATTCTTCATATTTCTCCATCGGAACACTCATCTCATTTAACCCCGTCAAAGATAAATACAGAATATTGCGTTTAATCTCTCCTTCCTGGGCAATATCAGAAAATAGACGTTCGCACTTATCGGAATAAACGGCATCCGATGCGAGTTGGCTGACAACGGGATCTTCTTTATAATCGATATACTCCTGAATAATTTGCGAGATCAAAAGGGTTGGGTTGTTTGTCGCAATCTTTTCTAATTCTCTATTGGTGGATTGCAAAATTAATAATGAGCTCTTTTGATAGATCTGCAATTGTTTTTGGAAATCTTCCCGTTTTCTTTTCTCTCCTAAAGTTTTCCATTCAGGAGCATGTACGGAAGAAGTTTTTCTCAGGGCAATCTCCCATTCTCCTTGCCCCAGGCCTTTAATATAACGTTTGTGAAGCTGGGATAAGAAGGGGTCGTAGACTTTGTTGTCATAATTTTCTTGAACTTTTTGCACCCAAGCTTTGCCTGGGATCCATTGCAATTCGTCCCCCAATGCTTGAGAAGCCGAGTTAATGAAGATAAAGCTAAATAATAAATTAACTAGTAAGGGCATAACGGCTCTTAGTTTTTAAATGAATTGACTTGAATGATTTCATAAACTATAATTTACTTTTTTAAATAATTTTAGTAAGCTAATGCCGATTAACTCTATTAACAATTCTTACTCTTTTTCTGCTCATGGCGATTTTGGCGGAATCTCTAGATTACTCAGCGATCCTCCAGCTAAAATTTCCAAAAAGCAGTGGTTAAAAGACCATTCGAAAGAGATTAAAACACGTATCATTACGCTGACTAAAATCCCCTTTAGGCAAATTGCTGAAGGTATTAAAAAAATTCATGGGAGTCAAATCCCCCTTAAACTTAAATATGTCGAATTCGTGCTAGGGATGATCCATCGAGTTGGCCACCAGCTCACCAGCATCACCAAAATATCTGGGCAATTATTTAAGCTGATTCAAAATACCATGCAAGTCGCTTTGGAATTTATTTTAAAATCAAAATTTATTCAAAATTGTCTCAATTTGATCAAACTTTTTACAATCGCGGCTGTTCCCTTTGCTTTATATGACATAACGTCTAATTTTGTGATACTGATAAAAGGGACTTTGGGTGAAAAATTTGATGCATTGATGCTAATGATAGCGGATTGTGGAATTATTGGAGAGTGCGTTGCAACTTTTGCGATCGGTTTGCAAAAATTTGGCGCTTTGTCGGTGCATGCTGTCCAATGGACCACACCGGTTTTTGCGGCCAGTTTAATCCTTTCGATTTCTAATCTTATTTTTTATGCAAAAGAAAGCCTTGAAAGCGCCTGGGTTTTGCGTCAGCTTTGTAAAAAAGTACATAAACCCCCTTTTGAAGCCAAAACGATCGAAAATTATCGTCCCTTATATGAATACTTGCGGGCGAAAAATCCAAAATTTATGCAAAAGCATTTTAAAGTCGATCCAGATCAACTGCAAAACAAGTTGAGAGAAGCCTGGAAAAATGCCAAACACACGGAAAGAAGCTTTGAAGCAACTCAAGCAGATAAGGATAAGGCTTTAAACGGATTCACCAAAGTTGTAAAAAATCTCAAAATGCAAAAAATTGCGCGCACCGCGCTGCCAGCTCTTTTAATTGTGTCCTGTGTTTTTGGCATTGCGGCAGGCTTTGTGATTCTTTTTACGCCTGCGGCCCCAGTTGCTTATGGTTTAATGATTGGCAGCGTAGGAATAGCTGTGGGATCGGTTATTTTAGGGGCTTATTGCAATGGACGTTTTAAAGCCCAGCTGGGTATTGTTTCAAAAAAAGGATCTATCCGCCTCTTTTGCGAAAGAAAAATTCAGTGGCTAAAGCGTAATAGCCAAGACTGTCTTTTAAAATTGTTCCCCATTTCACGTCGGAAACGACGCCCAATGCCGCAAAGAAAATATTCTTCCCTGTCTGCGGAACTTTAAACTTTTTGCAGGCTTTTAAATAATTCGATAAAATTTTCCACGCTGAGCTCTTCAGGTCGTGCTAAGGGGCTTAACCCTAACTTAATTAATTCCTCAGATACGAATGCAGGATCATAGAGCTCTCTTAGGGTGCTTTTAAGCATTTTTCGACGTTGTTCAAAAGCTTTTCGGGTCAAGGTGAAAAATTGTTCCTGATCGATGTCAGCGGGAGGCTTTTTGAGTCTGAGCGTCATCACTGCCGAATCGACATTTGGGATAGGGAAGAAGCACTTCCGACTGACTTTGAAGCTAAAAACTGGATCTGAAAAAAAATTCAGAAAAACTGTGAAAGAACCATATTCTCTCGATCCCGGCGATCCTGTAAAGCGACGGGCAACTTCCTCTTGTACCATCACTGTAATGGAGGAGAAGAGGTGATTTAACGGGGCTAACCGCGCTAAGATAGAAGTCGTCAGCTGATATGGCAGATTTGCAATCACTTTAGCCTTTTGACCTGCTTTTAAATAAGCAGGTAAAACTTGCTCGAGGGGGAACTGCAAGATATCTTCGCAATAGATGGAGAGGGTGTTAAGCGGTGTTTGCAGGCGCTCAAGGGCTTGGCCTAACTGAAGATCCTTTTCGACCGCGATGACGCGGCATCCCTGCTCAAGCAAGCATTCGGTGAGAGCTCCTGGGCCTGGGCCAATTTCAAGGATGACATCTTCTTGCGAAACCTCAGCCGCGGAAATGATTTTTTGAAGAATGTTCCCATCAATGAGAAAATTTTGGGATAACCCTTTCTTTGGTCGAATTCCTAAAGAATTTAAAAAGGCAAATAATTCCTGGGGTTTATAAAGTGGCATTGCCTCAGCGAATCAGTGTAAAGGGTTGGAAATTTTCAGTCATACTTTCATGGATAGGAGCTTTATCAAGTCCGTATTGTTGTCTGAGTTTTTCCAAATATTGTATCGTTTCAGCATTGATAGCTTGATCGAGCAAATGGTTCTTAAGCTTGTCCTTGATTTCGTCAAAAGTAGGCGTCCCGCCTTCATGCATAGAATCGAGGAAAAATAGACGATAAACGTTCGAGTTGGTAGCACGGCTTTTTTGAGCAACAGGCTTGCTATAACTGCCTGGGGTAAGTTGTGCTAGAATTTTTTGGTTTTCTTCTGAAATTTCATTTTCGCGGTGAGAAAATTTGGTTGAAATGTTCACTTGCGAAGTATTGTTAACCAGCCAAGTTTTGAGTTGTTCTTGAATGCGTTCAACAGGAAGGGGATTTTCACTGAGTTGACGGTAAATCAAATCGGCTGTTTTGGCTCCTTGTTCTTCATTTCCATCTCTAACGGAAATCATGTAGTAATTCCATTCAGCCGAACGGGTATTTTCTTTAGCATATTTTTCATATTCTGCTTTGAGAGCTTGAGGGGTAATCATTGTTTGCGCTTTGGAATTAACGCGGAAGTATAGCATTCTTTTTATGAGGATATCTCCTTTGATCGAATTCCAAGCCTCATCATAAGTGACCCCTGCCTTATCCAGATTATGAATAATATCAGGGCCAAAAGCCTCTTCCATTTCCTGGCGCACATCTCCATTGCTGAGAGGGATTTTCTTTTCTTCGGCATCGGCAAGGACTAGCTCTTTATCAATGAGTTCACGGAGGACATCTTCCCAATTTGCTTCATAAAACTGAAAACGCGCGGGTGTAGAGCCTGCATATTCAGGAAAGTTACGGTAAAAAATCATGTCCATTTTTTTCATCACGTCCAATACAGAAATAGGTTTGCCATTGACAGTGGCTAAGATGCGATTATTCACATGGATTTTGTCGGCCCTAGTTTGAAACAAAGAAGTTTCAGCATAGGTGGCAGCGGGTGCTAAGGTAAGTGAGAAGCAAAATGAAGCGATAAAAAAGAAAAGTTTTTTTGGAGTCATGTTATCCATATTAATCTATTTAAATTATGAAGGAAAAATCATTATAAAGAAACGCGGCTTTATTGAGAAGAAAACAGTCAGAAGTTTACGAAGAAGTCTATTGACGATTTAACCGCACATTTTCCGGAGAGGTTTCAAAGTTAGAGCGAAAAGGATTAATATCTAATCCGCCGCGTCTGACATAGCGTGCATAGACAGTTAACCGAGCGGGTTGGCAGTGGGTCAAGAGGTCCTTGAATATCTGTTCTACACAATCTTCATGAAAACCTGAATGATTTCTGTAAGAGATCAAGTATTTTAAAAGTCCTTCATGGAGAATTTTTTTGCCGGCATAGCGGATAAGTACAGTCCCCCAATCCGGTTGTCCGGTTGCTAAGCAATTCGATTTTAAAAGTTCGCTGTAAACAGTTTCCTCTACTTCAAGAGGCTGAGTGGAGAGAAAGTGAGAAGAAATTTGATAAGAATCTGTTTCTATATCCAGATGATCCAGGCAAGTTCCTGGAAATTCCTGTAAAGGGAGTTTTTTAAATTCTTCCGATGAAAAAAGGAAAACCTTAGCTAAACCGCCTGATGCCTGTGAAAGATCTTTTACTAAAGTCGCATGGACCTGTTCCCAGGTTGCAAACTTTGTTTGATTGAAAGAGTTTAAATAGAGTTTAAAAGATTTAGACTCGACAATATAAGTATTATCATGCGGGAAATGAAATTCAGCGAAGGCAATCTGAGGTTTTCCTTTTGCATTGAGCCAAGATAATTCATAGCTGTTCCAGATATCTACCCCAGTAAACGGAAGTGCAGCTTTGAGGCCGATTTTATTGCGTGCCAAAGTGCGAGGAATGGGGAACAACAACTCAGGGGAATAGGTTGTGATATAGGAAGATTGTTTGCCTAAAGGGGATTGCTCTAACATGTCACACACTCTTAAGTTTTATCAACCAATTTAAACGAACATTAAATATAGGTCAAGTTGTCACCGCTTATAACATTCTTGAAAAAGGAGCCTCTTTATGTCAGAGTACAGCAAAAGTAGGTGGCCATGAGTACAATCATTCGACGTCCTCGCGTTCAGATTGGAACCGCAGGCTGGTCATATCCAGACTGGAAAGAAAATTTTTATCCCGATGGTTTAAAGACGAAAGAATGGCTTAATTATTATTCCGCTAATTTTGCTACGGTTGAGGTGAACACAACCTTTTACCATTTGCCTCTTCAATCGACTGTGAACAATTGGCTCAATCAGGTTCCTGAAAGCTTTTTATTTTCGATCAAAGCCAGTCGTTATATCACCCATCAAAAAAAATTAAAAGAATGCAAGGAAAGTCTAGCTCTTTTTTACAAGGTCATGCAGGAACTGCACCCTAAAATGGGGCCAATCCTTTTTCAATTACCCCCTTCATTTCAAATGAATAAGGAACGCCTTGAAGACTTTCTTTTACATTTGAAAGAAGATTTTTTACATGTATTTGAATTCCGGCATCCGTCTTGGTTTGTAGATGAAATTTACGAAATATTAGCTAAAAAAAACATCGGGCTTTGTATGACGGATTTAAATGGGAAACAATCGCCTGAAGAAATAACTTCTTTTTTCACCTACATCCGTTTACATGGGCCTCATCAAGCTTACCAAGAGTCTTATGGAGCAGCTAAATTGAAGTCCTGGAAAAAGAAAATAGAGAAGTGGAAAACGAAAACATCTGTGTACTGCTACTTTGACAACGATGCTAAAGGCGCAGCCATTGAAGATGCTAAAGTCATGCGCGATTTTTTTAGAGATGTTTAGTCTTGCTTGTGTTCATTTCCTGCAGCGCACTTTAAAATTCGGAGACAAATGATTTCACGCATTTCTTGTGAATCTGTGAATTTTTGGAGTTGTTCCATTTCTTGAATAGTTGCAAGTCCTTTAATCAAAGATTTTTGGATCGCAAGATCGAGGATTGCAAGTTCAATTTGTTCATGTTGAGTTGTCCCTTCTCGGATTATATCAGCTAGCGTGCGAAGTGGCGTGGTGACGCGATATCCTTGTCTGGTCTCTATGTCAGACTGTGGAATTTCGTCAAAAAAGTGCAAACAAAGATTGTTCGGAATTTTAGTACCTTTCCTAAAGCTTCGGGGCACAGACATATGAAGCTTAGCGGGTGCGACGTCACTCAGTTCATGGATCTCAAGTGCAGTTTCGAGCGACCAAATGCCTTGAGGGTTGCCTTGCTTGTCAGCGCTCCAAAGCATCCAAAGAGCAAGCTCTGAGTGTGAAGTGGATGGATAATTTGCAAGCCGATATATCCCCCAAAGCTCTTTGTGCCATTTTCCTGACTGTAATTTACGATGAAAATTCGCTCGAGAAAAGCCGCACTCTTCTGCCTGTCGGCTTGTAAAATAACCTTGCTGGTTCTCGGAAATCTGGAGGAGTCTGCTTTCTTTGTCCATACATAAATGTTATGCTTTTGATATCATTTATGTATGGGAATTCATGGTTTGGATGCTTTTGATCGCCCCTCTGATTTTAAAAAAACGGAGAACCATCCGGCTGTAAAAATTCTAATTTTTTCAAATTGTGAAAATGGAGCGATTTTAAGGGTTCGCCAGAGCAATGAAAGAAGAGAGAAAGCTGCCGGTAGAGCTGTCTTCTTTCCCATAAGAAAGCGCGTTGCGACCATGGCTGCTTTTCTCCGGTCTTCCCTCTTAGAAAATGCATGAATAAAGACCATGTACGGGGATAAGGAACCTCTAGATTAACAGAGAAATGTGCGGAAGCAATTTCTTTCCCCTCAGTGGCGTATAGCCAGCATCCATATAGAAAATGGAGAATACTTTTGTCCTGTGTGAGAAGTTCCATCGGGAAAGTATGCAAAAGTTCACCAGCTTTACCCCATTCGCTTTTGTATAAGTAGTAGGCGATTTCCATTGAAGTAAGACGTGTGAAAGCACAGTCGGAAAGCGTATAGTGGGAAAGCCTTTCTAATAGGAAAGGAAAAAAGTTTAGTTGCTCTGTATCAAAAGCTGAGGCGAAGAGATAGTACAACATCCTTTCTTCCTCAGAAGTCAATTTAGGGGTTTTTAGCGTATCAAAAAATTGAGTGGCGGCTAGAACCATCCCTTTTTCATGACAGAGAATCCCAAATTTGAGGATTTTTAGGGTCGTTTGGAGATCGCTATCTGGATTTTCTAGTAAATCTTTTTTTTCAATTTGCGAGATTTTTTTCGCTGCCATTTCATAGGCTCCCAGCTCTATAAGACAGAATAAGGCATTTCCAATCGTCTCCACAGGGAAGGGTCTGTAAATCATCAAATCATCGAGAATTTCAATCAGGACATGGGGTTTGGAAAGCCAGAAAGCGAGCTGGATTGAGAAAAAGTTTAAGGAAATTTGCGGAATAACCTCTGAGTGGCGTTCAGGTAAAATAAAGGGGAGCGCTTCCCAGTGTTTCTGCAGGCTTTGAAAAAGTTTTTTTGTGTTTGCATTATCGGCGACGATGGGAAGATGTCTGGTGACCAACAAAATAAATTGGTAAGTGGCTTTACGATGATATCTGGAGCATTCATACATCCGATATACGATATGTTCTTGCAAAAGAGGCAGTAGAGGATGATGTGGGTAGCGTCTGATTGCCAACTCGTAGCATTTGACTTCTTCATCATATTCAGTCAAAGCCTGGTAGACGAGCGCTTTGCCTAAATACTCAAGAGGAGCCCCTGGAGAGCCTCTGAGTTTCTCAAATTCTGCAAGTGCCTCGTCGTAAGTTTGTGCCCGTTCAATGGGATCTCCCAATGAGTTGGCTTGTTCTAAAAGAGTAATGCCAGCCCGAAACATCGCTTCCCTTCCTTCTGCTCGACCAGGAAAAGAGTAGCCCACACGTCGATATTCGGTAAGTGCTGCGGCATAATTCTTATGCGCAAGAAAAGCATCTGGCACTGCCAAGCAATTGACCATAATATTTTGGCTGCCGACATGCACCACGAAGTCTTTGATTTCAAAGTCTGCATCCCTCGACAAGAGTCCGATGTGAGTGCCTGTTAAAGGGAGATGTCCAATATATGAAAATTGCAGGACATCATTTAGATAAAAATAAATATTGTGTTCAATTTTTTGGATGCAGATGTGATTCCAGTTATTTCTTTGCAGAAAGGTGCTAGGAGAATGAATGACTTCTACAGTGGAACGAAGCAACTTGGTGGATTTATTCATATCGCTGCCAATCCACAGGCAATAGCCGTCATTCAAATTTTGTCTTTCTGCGGCTTCTGGGATGCTTAAAAGAAATCCGATGCCATGTCCTTGCTCGCCAATGCGTACGTCGGCCTCTAATTTGATATTTCCCGTAAACGAAGATTTGGAAATCATTAGGCTGACCCAATCTGAAACTTCTGTGGTTCTAGTGATGG
This sequence comes from Parachlamydia sp., assembly GCA_002786175.1. Classification (GTDB taxonomy): domain Bacteria; phylum Chlamydiota; class Chlamydiia; order Chlamydiales; family Parachlamydiaceae; genus Parachlamydia. Next base: position 12,063 of record PEQL01000007.1, on the reverse strand, counting down.
CCATATGTTCGGCAATTAACACATTTTCCTGGAATTCCCAATCTTCTTTGCAGTCGATATCGAGTTTAGCGATAGGAAACCATTCAGAGCGACCCTCAATATAATTTTCGAGATCGCGAATTAATTCGTCGACCATCTGATATCTCTGTTCGGGCTGTACAGCTAAACAAGTGGTGGCGATCTTAGATAAAACCGGAGGAACATCCCGATAAGGGGCCATTTCAATAGGATCTACAAGAACTTCTTGTTGCATTTTTTTGCGAAATTCTTTCAAAGTCGTCCGTTTGAAAGGGGAGTAAAGCGTTAAAATTTGATAGAGAATAACGCCTAAAGAGTAAATATCTGTTTGAAAAGTAGCCTCGCTTCCTAAAGCTCGCTCTGGTGCCATATAGGAGACTGTACCCACTACCTTCCCGATTTTAGTTAAGGCAGGTCCTTGGTATTCATTTTTACTTGCAAAACCTTCATCAGGTTCTTCACTTTGAATGATTTTAGCTAGGCCCCAGTCTAAAATTACAACCTGGCCATATTGCCCGACAATAATGTTTTCAGGTTTCAGATCCCGATGCAATACCCCTTTGGCATGCGCATAAGCCACTGCTTGACAGACGCTGATAAAAAGACGGATGAGAGAAGGGATGCTGCCTTGTTCAGGTTTTTCGCCACGGCGTTCTTGCTCGCGTGTTGTGCGTAAAATTTGTTTGAGAGTGCTGCCTTCCACATAAGGCATAGTGTAATAGATTGGGGACTGCTGTGCCTGAATAGTATAAATGGGGATGATTGCTGGGTGGGTGAGTTGACTTGTGATTCTTGCTTCTTTTAAAAACCGATTGCTAATCGGAGCGCAATCAGTCAAGTCTTCGCGGATTTTTTTCAGTGCAATGCGTCTGCCGCAGGTCGTGTCGTAGGCGAGCAAGACCTCCCCCATCCCTCCTCGACCAATTGAATTCAAAATCTGATAATTTTCAATCGAGTATTTAACCGAATCTTCTGGGGGGATTTCGGAAATCAACGGAAGAAATTCTTCACTCTTATTTTTAGCTTGGGGGACTGCCTTTAGAGAGTGTCCGCAGTAAGGACAAAATTCTGCAGGTTTATTTTTTTCAGCGCGGTACAAAAAAAAACGCGAGTGGCAGCTTGCGCATTGAGATTGATCATTTGAAGGGGGAATGTTAGGATCCATGATTTTTATGAAGGCCAAAAATAATTGAAATGATTAAAGTCTTTCTGCTTGCTTCAACTTTTTCCAAAGCCGCCGTGCTTCCATTGAAGCCGCTTGCACAAAACAAAGATGACCGAGTTCTTGTTCGAAGTAGACTCCATTGCTGGTGCTATAAGAGGCGGCCATTTGGCAAAATAAAGCATTAAGTCCATGTTCGTCTCGTTCCGGCAATGTATAGCGAAACCCGCAGTTCAGCAACGTAAAATACGCATTTTCCCACTGTAAGTTGGCTAAACGGATGGCCTCAGCAATCCCATGCGCTTCAATTCCTGTTGCTTCTTCAGTCCCCGATTTGTTTTCTTTAAACCAGGCATAACGCTCAGAGTCAATTTTCCTTAGGAATAGGTATGTCGGGACAGGCATTAGCTTGGTATATCCGACATGAATTAAAGGATGCTTATTCTCCATCACGCTTCTCTTGTTGAATCTCTTCTTTGACCTCTGCTTTTATTTCTTGCTTAAGGCGTTCAGCCTGTTCTTCTTTATCTAAAGGATCAACGAAATAGTATTCTCGGAAAACCAGATACGCCCCGCCTAGTATAAATAAGACAGGCATAAGGGTAGACCAATCAAGACTAAAGGTGATCACTAAAAACAAACCTAATAGAATGACCGAGGACATAATTAAATCATAGATTCTGCCAGTTAAATATTGCCTTGTCGCGAGAGCTGCCCAGATGGCTAATAAAATGCCTGGCCACCAAGCTGTTGTAGAATAAAATAAAATACCTAAACAAACTAAAAAGATTCCATTTGAAAGAGCATCTGCTTTTCTTTTAGTTAACAACGGCCTACTCATAATTTTGCCTCTCTATGATTCTGGGTTTCTCCTCTTTACTTAAGTATTGTTTACCATATCCTGTCAATCTTTTGATGTAGGAATTTTGACAGTCATCCGAGGGCTAAATTGACGGCGTGCCACGTAGTTAACCGGCCTTTTGGCAATTTTTTTTTGCACATTCATCTTTGATTCTAAAAGGGTTTTTTGGGCTTTCAAGTATTCAAGCCGGCGAGAAAGTTCAGTAATTCTATCATCTTTTGGGCGGTTTTGCTTGTTTTTAACAACTTTGAAAAAGATTTTGCTTCCTTCTACTTTTCTGATTTCTAAATGATTCGGTGTCGGTGTGTTCTGATATTGAACGTGCATGCTTCTTCTCCTTGATAGACAAAATAAGCTCCCATATTTATCTATTTTTTTCAAACTAAAAGAGCCAAGGATTCTGAAAGAATTGACAGCAATAGAGAGCATAGATTAAGCCTATGGAATACATAGCTTGAACAAGGAATTGCTTTTTCTAAAACTATCTGAGGAAAGTTAATGAGTAGTCAAACATCTACATCATTTGAGTCCGTTTCGCGGCATCCCCCATTGAAACCCACGTTATCAAAAGAAGAAATTCGTAAAATCCACGCCTATTGGCGAGCGGCGAATTACCTTTCAGTGGGTCAAATTTATTTATTGAACAACCCTCTTCTGAAGCAGCCCTTACGAGCTGAGGATGTAAAGCCTCGTTTATTGGGACATTGGGGGACAACTCCAGGTCTAAATTTTATCTATGTTCATATGAATCGTTTGATCAAGAATTATGATTTAGATGCAATTTATCTAACAGGGCCCGGACATGGAGGGCCAGGAATTGTGGCTAATACCTATTTAGAGGGAACTTATAGTGAAGTTTATCCCAATGTCACTCAGGATGCTGCAGGTTTAAAAAAACTGTTTAAGCAATTTTCATTTCCCGGAGGGATCCCCAGCCATGTCGCCCCAGAAATTCCAGGGTCGATCAATGAAGGGGGGGAATTAGGGTATGTGCTCACTCATGCTTACGGAGCGGTCTTTGATAATCCTGATTTAATTGCTTGCTGCGTGGTAGGAGACGGCGAAGCTGAATCGGGCCCTTTAGCAGCTAGCTGGCATTCAAACAAATTCCTGAATCCTATCCGTGATGGAGCAGTCCTACCTATCCTGCATTTAAATGGGTATAAAATTGCCAATCCGACACTTTTTGCGCGGATCAGTCCGGAAGAACTTCACCAACTATTCGTAGGCTATGGGTATAAACCGTATTTAGTAGAAGGGGATGACCCAGAAATCATGCATCAGCTCATGGCCGAGACTTTGGATAAGGTCATTAAAGAAATCAAACACATTCAACATGAGGCACGTACTCAAGGGGTGGCAAAGCGTCCGATTTGGCCGATGATCATTTTAAAAACTCCTAAGGGATGGACAGGGCCAAAAGAGATTGATGGTAAAAAAGTCGAAGGGTATTGGCGTTCGCATCAAGTGCCCTTTGCGGAAATTGCCGAAAATCCAAGTCATCTGCAACGTTTGGAAGAATGGTTAAAAAGTTACAAACCTGAAGAATTATTTGATGAAAATGGTACCTTTTTGCCCGAGCTGGCTGCGTTAGCCCCTCAAGGGAAACGTCGCATGGGTGCCAATCCCCACGCGAATGGCGGTGAGTTACTGCGAGATTTGCGCCTGCCAGATTTTCATGAGTATGCCGCTGAAGTTCCCTCCCCCGGAACAATTGTGCTGGAAGCCCCTAAAATCATGGGAAACTTTCTCCGGGATGTGATGCGTGCGAATGCTGACCAAAGGAATTTTAGAATCATGGGACCTGATGAAACGGCCTCAAACCGCTTAGGTTCAGTATTTGAAGCCACCGATAGAGTATTTATGGGAGAAATTTACCCCTACGATGATCATCTATCAGTAGATGGACGCGTGATGGAAGTTTTAAGCGAGCATTTATGCCAAGGTTGGTTAGAGGGGTATTTATTAACAGGAAGGCATGGCCTTTTCTCCTGTTATGAGGCCTTTATTCATATCGTAGACTCGATGTTTAACCAGCACGCAAAGTGGTTAAAAACCACCCGCGATATTCCTTGGCGCCGTCCGATTGCCTCATTGAACTATTTTTTAACCTCTCATGTATGGAGACAAGACCACAATGGCTTCTCACATCAGGATCCAGGTTTTATCGATCATGTCGTGAATAAAAAAGCGGAAGTCATTCGCATCTATCTACCGCCAGATGCCAATACCCTGCTTTCAGTCACCAACCATTGCTTGCAAAGCCGTAACTATATCAATGTTATTGTGGCTGGAAAGCAGCCTGCCCTCCAATATTTAAATATTAATGATGCCGTCAAACATTGTGCAAAAGGAATAGGGATTTGGAAATGGGCCAGCAATGATTTTGGCGAAGAGCCGGATGTGATTATGGCCTGTGCAGGAGATATCCCTACTTTAGAAACGCTAGCCGCCATAGATTTATTGCGGCAGCATGTACCGGATATAAAAATCAGAATGATCAATGTTGTCGATTTAATGGTTTTACAACCCCATACGGAACATCCTCATGGATTAACGGACATGGAATATGATGACTTTTTTACGACCGATAAACCCATTGTTTTTGCTTTTCATGGCTACCCTTGGCTAATCCATCGGCTAACTTATCGCCGTGCCAGCCATAATAATCTCCATGTCCGTGGATACAAGGAAGAAGGAACAACCACCACTCCCTTTGACATGGTTGTATTAAATGAGCTAGATCGTTTTCACCTTATGCTAGATGTGGTAGAGCGCGTTCCGCGTTTGACCAAGATGCGAGCCTATATCAGAGAATTTGTGGAGGGAAAACTGCTGGATCATACGAGCTATATCCGCAAAGTGGGTGATGATATGCCAGAAATACGCGATTGGAAATGGCCTTACTAACTGGAGTTTTGGGGCGCTTGCTATATCCTGCCACTAACGCCCCTTCGTCCCTTGTTTTTTTCGAATAGGACTTTCGTGAGGCAGAAAAATTTTAATAAACTGCTTCAAGCAGACTTTTGTTTACTGTTACAATCTCAAACTCAAGTGGTTAACTTAACGATTAGGGAGAAGATATGGATTTTCGCGCATTGATGAGAAGCTACAATATGGAAGAAGTAGACAAAAGATTAGGAGAGGCTTTTTCGAAACCGATCGATGTGGCTTACATAAGCAATTGGGTATTAAGAGCTAAAGCCCTTAAAGGGGAGCTCCCTTGGAAATCTAACGAAGAAGATGAATTGTTTTGGGTCTATAGAGGAGAAATTCTGCTCGAAACTGAATCGGGTCTTTTAGCTTTGCGAGAAGGTGAAGGGACAGTCATTCCAAAAGGCATCAAACATAAGCAAAGAGCTTCGCAACGAGCTGTGATTCTGCAATTAGAATCTGCACTTAGCTAATCTAAAGGGGTTCTTTTTGTTTTTTATCCAGATAGAGTGTCGGACTGAACTCTCCTATGAGTGAACGCTTCCACCAAGCCCCATTTTTTCTTTTTTCTTCAACGCTTGTAAATGTGTATTCATAAATAAGTGATCGAATATAGCGGGGAGGAGCTTGAGAAAATGGGTTTTCTCGCAGTAAGGAAAGGACATCTGGCGTCCCTTTTAAGAGGTGTATAAGAAAATTTTGGAACCATTTTTCGGTATAATCAGAAAAAGGTAGAAACCACGCTTGCCAATCTATGCGAGGTTGGTAGGGTGCAATCCGCCGCGGACGTCTAGTGACTTCGGAAGGCTTATAGCGAAAGAGGTATTCTTTCCAATGCTGTCCATCCTCGCTGCCCTCAATCACAACTTCATACCTTTCCCTTGTCATAACGGCAAAAATTCCATAGCGGTTCGCTAGGTGAAAGGGGGAGATCCAGTAAAAAAAACGCTCAAGAATTTTTCCGCCAAAGAAATTATGCCATAAGCGCAAACATTGAATGCCTAATAAGAAAAAGCCTCCGCTATTGACGAAGCTCACTAAATAAATCGAAGAAGTAAGATCTTGTGGGGCCGTCATAAGTGGGGATAAAATGTCGTTGCTGAGCAAAATGACACATAAAACCGCAGTTAAATAATTCAGAAAGGAAAAATTCCCAGTGAGCCATATCCCATATTGTAAGCCGACCAAGGCAATAAAAGTCGCAAAACGTATGTCAGCAGATAGAAATATGCCAAAGGGCACAACCATTTCAATGAAGAACATGGCATACACGGAGAATTTTTGAAACCATAGAGGAAGCTTGTGGGCATACCATGCGACTGTATTTGGCAACGGTTGGCTTTGATAATGATAAGCAATAGCAGTCAGATCTTTCCAGGAGGGGTCGCAACTTTGCAGTTTGACAGCTCCCGCTTGTAAATGAAAGCGGAAAAGCAAAAAATTAAGACTCCACCAGATCATCAGGCATGGAACGGTGGTCAAACTTAAAAAAAAAGCATGCGCCGTAATTTCTAGTAGAAATCCTTCCCAACCAAAACCTAGAAAGTCCTGACCAGCTGAAACTAAAGATAAATAAAGAAGGTAAAGGCTCAAAAGGCAAAGGGAGGGAAATAAGCCAGCCATCAAGCAAATTGAGGTGAGACATCCTACGACAACTAATCCCATTAGGGCAATATTGGATTGATTCAACCAGAGAATCGTAGGGGCATAAAAAAATTTCTTTTTAGGATGGTAAGTTGCTAGAAAATTTAAATACGTTTTCAAAGGAAGGATGCCGTTTACTCCAATTAATCCGCGAATCTGGAATAAAAAAGCGCCAAAGGCAAAGAGATAAATCAATCCCAGTAAGCGCACAAACAGAACGCTAGCAGAACTGTACAATGCTGGATCAAGCATGAATAAACCGCCTGGATGAATAAAAACTAAAGGTACATCACCCAGCCGTTTAATTAAATTTTTTTTTGAGAGAACCTAGAGGTAGAGTTTTCTACCCCTAGACTGATTGTTTATTGGCTGCTTGAAGAACTTCCTGATGAACTCGAACGACTTGATCCTTGTGGCAGAGAAGAAGAAGCATTTTCTCCTTGCTGGAAGCCTTGATTGTAGCCTTGTTGGTATTGATTGACATTAGGATAGGCTGCGCCATTATCGTAATAAATTGGAGCGCCTGCGTCATCATAATAGATAGTTGCCCCACCATCTCCATTCCAGTTTCCTTGATGGTTCCAGTTTCCATGATGGTTCCAATTTCCTTGGTGATCCCAATTTCCATGGTGATCCCAATTTCCATGGTGGCCGCCTTCTCCATGATTCCAGTTTCCGTGATGGTCTCCATGATCACCATGATGGTCCCCATGATCACCATGATGGTCCCCATGATGGCCGCCATGGTGACCCCCATGATGTCCCCCTCCGTGATGGCCGCCGTGGTGACCGTGACCCCCATGGTGACCCCCGCCGTGATGACCGCCGCCATGACCGCCCCTAGCAATCAAACTCTCTTCCGCAAACGTCGATATGGAATAAAACCCAGCCACTAGGCACATCATTGAAAAAACAATTCCGTTGACTTTACGCATGTTTCCCCCTTTTACCGCCATACGCGGAATCTAATTTTTGAATTATTTTTTATTATAGCACGGGGATAAATAAAACGGTATTACTCAAAATAATTAATCGACACATTAAGTGGTTTGAGTTACTAAATTTAAAAGAGTTACGCCTAGTAGAATGAAAAAAGTTCCGAGTAAATGCCACCAGCCAAAAGTTTCATTAAAAATCCAGACTCCGATGAAAGTAATCCCTATAATACCTAGTCCTGACCAAATAGCGTAGACGACACTGACAGGTAAAGTCTTGAGTGTTAGGGACATTAACCAAAAGGCCGCGCTATACCCTAAAATCACCACTACAGAGGGGATTGGTTTAGAAAATCCGTTTGAAATCTTCAAGGCAGTAGTTGCCATAATTTCAGCCGCGATAGCCAAGATCAAGAGTACGTATGCATTCATAAAATTTTGACTTATAGTAGGTTAAAAGTAGATTTTGAAGCGCTCAATCTCATCTTGTCATGCCCATCCCTTTAATTCAATAGCAGTTCTCATTTGAAAAAATAGCTAACTGGTCTACACATGGAATAAATACAGGGTGAATAAAAAATGCCTTATGCTTTTTACGCTTTTATTGCGATTCTGATTTTTTCTTTGATTCATTTATGGGCTGAAAAAATCCAAATGATGACGTTATTATTCCAAGCACGTTTCCTTTCGTTTGGAGGAGGCGTAGCAATTGCTTATGTGTTTATTGATTTGTTGCCAAAACTGAGTAAAAGCAATGCTCTTGTAGAAGAATCACTTGGCGCTTTTCCTTTTCTTGAGAGACACGTATTCATCATGGCTTTAATTGGCTTTCTCTTATTTTTTACGATTGAAAGAATGCCTGCTTTGGCTGAAAAGAAATGGACGCTGTGGTTGCCTATCGCTTCCTATGCCCTTTTTAATTTTTTTGTGGGATATGCTGTAGTTGATAAAAATAATCCAGAAGTGAGGCCCCTGGCGCTTTTTACTTTTGCTTTTGCTCTGCATTATTTTACAAATGACTACAGTTTAAGCGAAAAACATGGAATTATGTATGAACAAACAGGAAGATGGCTGCTCATTTTTGCTTTAATTTTAGGGGGATGTATTGGACTAGTCTTCAAGCTTTCCGAAACTGCAGTGGCTCTTATTAGTGCGTTTATAGGAGGGGGGGTGATCATGAATGTCACGCGGCATGAGCTGTCGGAAACACGTCCCAATAATATCCAAACATTTCTTCTGGCGGCCTTAATATACACCCTTATCCTTCTGTCGATTCATTCCTGATCTTGGGGAACAGTATGACTTATTATTGTTATAGCTGAAATTTCAAGTTCTCCTCCTTGTCTCTATGGTTAGCCTTAGAACCTATTCAAAATCTTGTAAAAAAATGTCTCATTCAACGATTGCACGCGAGTTCGTAATTAAAAAATTAATTGCCCCGGAGATCGGTTAGGCATATTTTCGAGGGATGAAAAGGATGGTCGCATGTTACCTGAGCCCGCTAATAAGTAATATCGTGGCTCTCTTTACCGGTGTTTTCACTAAACTCTAGCAATTCTATGACTTTTTCCAAACGATCTTCCAAGTGGTCTGCATACTTGAATGAAGAGGCATATCTCCAATCCATCTCTTGATCATTCTGGACTACTCCTATCCTCAATTCCAAAATCAGCTACCAACTTTTGACATCTCTTTGAAATACGAACGATTTATCATGCTAGTTATTCCCAGAAAAGGATGTCAACGCTTTTTTAAACCCATTGTTGATAGAGAATTTTTGTTTTTAATATAAGAACTCATTAAAATTTTACTTTGGAGGAGGATATGAATATGCTTAAAAAAGTTTTTCTATTTTTAATAGTTTTTTCATGTATAGCAACGCCTCTTGTGGTTGCTGAGAACAGAGAAAATGGTGACCATGGAGGACGTGAGGGCAACAAATTAATGATGAAATCAAAGGGTATAAAAATTATATTATTATTTGTTTTTTGCTCAATATGCCCTCTAGCGATTTTGCTGGAAAGGTAGTAGTGGAGGAAATGGTGGGAACGGACCTGAAGGTGGAGGTAAAGGAGGTCATGGTGGTTACGGTCCCAAAGGAAATGGAAAGAACGGACAAGATGGTGAAAAAAAATAGCTTGAGGATTTAAAAATGAAAAATAAACTTATTTTAGCAATATTAGGACTTATTCTTTTACAATTTGGATTTGTTTGTGCATCTGATGCGGACGAAATTACTGATTCTCCTCGAGCAAAAGATGGTGAGCATGGGGTTAATGGCCAGAATGGTGGTAATGGACAAAATGGGAAACCAGGTCAACATGGTGGTAACGGAGGTAATGGTTCTAACAGTGAATTTGGAAATGGAGGTAACGGAGGTAACGGAGGTAATGGTGGGCCTGCTAGTTGCAAACGGTTTAATAAAAGATAATCAATTGAAATAAAGGTTTCGAGATAAGCTTAGCTTTAAATATTGATAAATCGATCTCGAAATTTTTGACTATTTAGTGATTTTCCGAATACCTAAGTTCTTAAAAAATTATGCCATTGCTTGCCTTTCAACGTTTCATTTCGAAACGTAAGCAATGGCATAACTCTTTGAATAATTTTAAATTTTAAATCGCCAATAACACTTGCATTTTACTTCCTAATTTCCAAAAAAACAGTTTTGCCAGTATGGTTACTCATAAGTAAGCCTTCATTTGATAAAAGTTATGGTTAACTTCATCAAATCAGAGATTTGCTCTTTTTGTCTAACTCCTCTATATTCAGCATAACAACTGCAGTAGTTTTACCTGCTGAATGTTCATCGACACTAAAGTTTTATGCAAAGTGAGTTTCAAGGGACTGCTTATTTAAAAGATTTTGCACAGGTCCTTAGGGCGGTGATCTGGAAGGAATTTAAACTAAAATTACTTTGAATTTTAGGAAAGAGGCATCCAAAACCCAGGTTATTATGGACAAAATTATTTTACCTGAATCGGATGATCAGTTGCTGGCTGAATGCCAGATTACGACTTATCGCGCGAGTGGGGCAGGGGGGCAGCATGTCAATGTGACCGATAGCGCAGTTAGGCTTAAGCATCTCCCTTCAGGAATAACAGTCACCTGCCAAAAAGAGCGCAGCCAATACCTAAACAAAAGAATTTGCCTGATCAAGCTAAGAGAGAAAGTCGCACGGCTAAATTACAAGCCTCCACAAAGAATCCCCACCAAAGTTCCGAAATCGGCTAAACTCTCTCAGCGAGTTGCCAAAACCAAGCGTGCTGAAAAAAAACGTTTACGTCAAATTTCTTCGTCCTGGGAAGATTAGTTTTAAGGGTCTTCGACGTAAATTTGCGGCAGATAACAATGCAGATGTACCATGCGTTTTTCATCGTGGGTGCTATCTTTTAGATTATTTTCCCCGAGGATTTTCTTCAAAAAGGGAATTTTTTCGCGAGTGGCTCGCTTGCCAGCTTGGTAGATTTGCCATTTCATCTTATCGTTAAAAGTGCCGATTCCAGTTGTTCTCGGGCGTATAATGACATCGGAATATTGATTGCATAAATCATTTTGCCACATAAAGGCAATTTCAGCGCTCCTTGTGGCAATTTGAAATAAGTTAGAAGGGAATGTTTTGGGGAGCAATTCACATAAATCAACCGAAATCACCACTTGGGCACCTAAGTCTCTTGCCACATTTGCGGGAACAGGATTAACAACCCCTCCATCTATTAAGATTCTACCCATGCATTCGCAAGGAACAAACATAAGTGGAATGGAGCAGGATGCTTGCACGGCATTGACCAGATCTCCTGAGCCGATAGGGACAAGTTCGCCCGAATAAAGGTCTGTTGCAACGACGACTAAAGGAATTTTTAAATCTTCAAATGTTTTAGCGCTTAAATGTTTATTGAGAGCACTGCGCATCGACCTGCCTTGCGACAATCCATAGCGGCAATTCCATAAATCCAAATCTAATAAGGAGTCAGTGCGCACATCCCAAACGATTTGCTTAACTTCTTCAATATTTGGATTATCTGCATATAAGGCACCTACCATACTCCCCGCACTACAGCCAACGATTAAATCAATTGGAATGCCAGCGTTTTTCAGCTCCTCAATAACTCCCACATGAGCCATACCGCGCACGCCCCCGCTGCCTAATACCAAAGCCACGCGAATTTTTTCGGGGACGCAAACTGAGCAGATTGGCGAGGGATCGCTATTCGGAATAAAACGATTAGGGTAACAAGCTGGTAAGAAAATCAAGGCATAAAGCAACACTTGAAAGAGAAAAATCTTAGAAATTTTAGCTGTCATGGAAAAAAAATGTAAAAAGTCGGTCGATTTAAATGCGTCCTCCTAGCGATCTGTTAAGAGGATATGTTGAATTTATGCTATCAAATCTCAATTTAAAAGAAAACCAAAGTTAAGAAAAATCGAAAAAGAGGTTGCGGAAATAATCCCTCTTTTTGTATTGTCTTAGATTCTTTAGCAAATGAGCAAGACTCAAATGCAAAACG